>CAYVJO010000214.1:0-5658 GCA_964451735.1 uncultured Hyphomicrobiaceae bacterium
GCGGCAGGCAGCGCCGCTGGCTACGGAGAACGAGGTCGATCTTGTGCTGCTCGATCTGGCGATGCCAGGCGTTCAAGGCTTCTCGGGTTTGATTTACTTGCGTTCGGTCAACCCCGAAATTCCCGTCGTTATCGTCTCCGCGAATGAAACGCCCTCGATCATCCGGCGCTGTCTGGGCTTTGGCGCGTCCGGTTTCATTCCAAAGTCATCATCAATCGCGGGCATTCGCGATGCGATTGGAGCGATCTTGCGTGGCGAGCTCTGGACGCCGCCGGGCGTGGATGACTCCAGTTCCGAGGACCAAGCCGATATGGTGGCGCTGGCCGAGCGGCTATCGACGCTAACCCCGCAGCAAGTTCGCGTTCTGATGATGCTCGGCGAAGGGCTTCTCAACAAGCAGATTGCCTATCAGCTCGGCGTGTCCGAAGCGACTGTGAAGGCCCACGTCTCGGCAATTTTGCAGAAATTGCGGGTCGAAAGCCGTACCCAGGCAGTGATCGCGGTCAAGAAGATTGAAGCGGGCGATTTCGGCGATTTCAAAACCGACCCGCTTGAGACTTCGAAATAGAAGCGATCCGAAGCAGAGCGTAATCCGCAAAAGTGGAAACCGGTTTTCGGATAAATCCGTTGCTGAAACATATAGATAATGCGCAATCGCCGGTTCTGATGAAAAGTCTGGTGTTCTAAACGGCGGTGGATGCCGGCCGGGGCGGCTGACCGGATGTTGCATCGGCGTAGCCGCCCACGATCTGCTCTGCTGCTCCCGGCACGATCCTGAGAGCCCGTAGCGCATTGAGGATGACCGCCACGTCGATAACCTCCTGCAAGAGGGCGCCCTGCACCGGGGTCAAGTATCCGAAAGCCGCGGCGATCATGCCCAACACCGACAGCCCGATCCCAACGACGACACTCTCAACGGCAATCCGTCGCGAGCGCTGCGCAATTTCGATCCCCGGTAGAAGGCGATCCAGGTGATCGACCAGCAGCACGACGTCGGCCGCCTCAGCCGAAGCCGCTGCTCCACGCGCGCCCATCGCGACGCCAATATCGGCTGCCGCCAGCGCCGGCGCATCGTTAACGCCGTCGCCCACCATCATCACCGGGCCATTCTTACGCTCCGCCAGAACCAGTAGAACCTTCTGATCGGGGGTCAGGTCAGCCCGGAGGGCATCGAGCCCCAGCCCCTTCGTCACGGCATCGGCCACGGCACGGCGGTCACCTGTCGCCAGCAGGATGCGGTAGATCCCCAAGCTGCGCAATCCCGCCAACAGGTCCCCCGTGCCAGCACGCAGGGCGTCAGCCATCACGAGATGACCCATGAGCCTACCGTCCACGGCAACCGACACGACCACCGACCCCGCCTCGACGACCGCGCTTTCAGGGTCGGCAACGCCTGCCTGCGAGGCGACAAAACCGGCTCCTCCCACGACGACCTTTCGTCCATCGACGGTTCCCGCAACGCCTTCGCCTGGCGTCTCGACCACGTTTTCCGGGATTGGCAATGCGATGCCGCGCGCATGCGCCGACGCGGCGATTGCCTGCGCAATCGGGTGTTTCGATGCCTGATCCAGCGCCGCGGCGAAATACAAAACTTCGTCCTCGGACATGCCGCCATGTCTGTCGATCGACACGATCTGCGGTTGTCCATCAGTGAGCGTGCCGGTCTTGTCGAGGATCAGCGTCTTGATCCGGGCCAGCGCCTCAAGTGGTTTTGCACCCTTGATCAGTACCCCGAAATGGGCCGCCCGTGACAGCCCAGCCACCAATGCCACCGGAACGGCGAGGATCAGCGGACAAGGTGTCGCTACAACCAGAACCGCGACCGCACGGATAGGATCTCCGGTGAACCACCACGCTGCGGTCGCCAGTGCGATGGTAACGGCCAGGAACAGCAGCGAGTAGCGGTCGGCCAGCCGTGCCATCGGCGCCTTGGATTTCTGAGCTGCCTCGACCAGTCTGACGATCCCGGCATAGGTACTGTCCGCCGCGCGCCGCGTGACGCGAAGATCGAAAGCCTCGCCCGCGTTGGTCGAGCCGCTCATCACCTCCTGCCCATGCTTCAGCCGGGCGGGCATCGACTCGCCCGTGAGCGCGGACTGATCCAGCATCGCTCCCACGCTTTCGACCGTTCCATCCACGGGCGCCACGTCACCCTGCCGGATTAGAAGCATATCGCCCGGCGCGATGTCGTCCAGAGGCACTTCATCGAGCGAGCCGTTCCGGTGGCGTGTGGCCGTCCGAGGCACGCGAGACAACAGATCGCTCATGTCTCGCCGGGCGCGGCCTCGCGCGAAACTCTCAAGGAAGGTTCCGCCCGAATACATCAGCGCAACCACCGCCGCCGCTAGCGTTTCGCCGAACAGCAGCGCTGCCGACATCGATAGCGCCGCCACGATATCGAGCCCGACCTCGCCTTGTCCCAGGCTTCGAACGATCTCGACACAAAGAGCTGCAAGGACAGGTACGACACCCGCCGTCCACGCGATCTTGGCCAGATCCGGCCGCTCAGACAGCAAGAGGACAAGGCCAGATACAAGACCAAGAAGCGCCATGCCCAGCAAGGCGGCGTTCAGGCGATCATGAAATAAAGGGGTCATCTGGTGTATATCCCGGCGTCAAACCACGCGCGCAGGGTCTTGAGAGGCCTCCAACATCCGTCCAACTCTCGTTTCGCGAAGATGATAGCCCTCTCGGTTAATAAACAGGGCGTCCAAATTGTATCTGCGCGCCAATTTCGCGCCCTCCAAGCTTCCTCTTACCATCATGGCAGTCGCCCAGGCTTCAGTCGTGACCGCTGAGTCATTCAGCGTCAGGATATCATATTGCGCCCTCGCCATATCATCCGGACTCTCGACAGCGACGGTCCATGCCGAGCGCCGTGGTCCTCGCGATCTCGACATGAAGCCGGCCTGGGAGTAGGCCGTGCAAAGGCGCAAACCACCGCCGCCAACCTCCCGTCCGCCGTGCGACCAGCACTATACCCAAGAGCGCGAGCACCAACATTGCTGGCGCGCCCGCCGCCGTCCTAAGCGCGAGCGTTGCCAGAAGGGGTGTCATCAGACTGGTCCTGCTTGGTGTGATACCATCAAAGAGGCTCAATTCATCTGACCTTTCGGCGGTGCCCCGTTCCCGAACACACCGTTCTGCGGCGGTATGACATTGCCGGCAGGTACACGATCACGAGCGCGCTCAAGGCAATCGTCGTCGTCATCATCGTCGCAGTCGCCATCATCATCTTTGTCGTCGTGACCGTGCCGCGAGGTATTGCGGGAGCCGCGGTCGTCATCGTCGCTGGCGAGGATGAGGGGCATTGCCTGCGCCGCGCCCTCAAAAATCGCTAAAATGGGCAGAGTGCTGCCGTCGGCAGGCGAATATGTCGCGCTCCAAACGGGCAGGAGGTTTGCGGCAGTTAAGGCTGTGGTGGCAACGAGTAGCATGAGGATCTTTCGCATGGCAGGGTCTCCTTTTAATCTGCTGAGCCAATCTGCAGATCCGACCTGAGGGCTTCCTGACGGCGCAGCGAGTCCCGCTTCAGCTTGCCGTCAGGAAGAAAAAAGCCCCGCCGGGGACAGGCGGGGCCAGGTGAAATCGATCGAATAGTCGGCCATGGGGTATCGGCCTGGCCAGATCAGGCGATATCGCCTGGACCGGGCGCACGCTTGTCGCCGGTCACCATTGCGCTGGCGAGATTCTCTTGGTGGCGGAATGAAGCCAGAACGACGCCCGCAACATGCAACGCCGCCAGCAGAAGCATCAAATTGGCGAACAACTCGTGCATATCTTCGAGTGCTTCGCTGCCGCCTTCTCTCTCCTCATCGTCGTCGGCAAGGGCGGTGGCCACGATCTGCGGCATGCTTGCCTTTCGCGACGGCTCGTCCATTAGCCAACCAGTATATGCCGTTCCCGACAGCGTCACGAGCAACGCCACGACCATTGCTGCGGCCGCCGGGTTGTGGCCGAGATAGCGCCGCTCCTTACCGCGCACCATATCGCCGAGATAGGACAGGGTGGCGTTGGGGCCCTTAAGGAACTGGCCGAAGCGCGCGTAGCGGCCGCCGACGAGACCCCAGACCAGGCGGAATGCCACGAGGCCTGCGACCACGTAGCCAGCGATCCTGTGGACTGTGTCGAGTTCATCGGCGGTCAGCCAGGCGGCGGCGAAGGCGGCAACGAGGCTCCAGTGAAAAATGCGCACCAGCGGGTCCCAGACCCGAACCTTGCCGATCGCGCCGGTCTCCATTTCAGGAGCATTATGTGTAGCAGTCTCAATCATGGTCACCACCATTCTGGTCCCGGCGTGGACGATCCTTAGCGCCGTCCTCATATTCGAATTTGATCACCTGCAAGGTGGCGGGATGGACCTTCACCTCGATCCGGCGCCCTTCAGCATCGCTGCCCTCGATCTCGTAGCAGCCATCGTCGATCTTGATGCGGCGCACCGACCATCCTTTGTCTTGGGCCAGCCGGGCCACTGACTCCCGCGGTTGCCAGTCCGTCATCGGAACGAAGCAGTCGTCATCGGCCAAAGCCGCCCCGGCCTGAAGGACTGCGAGAAAGCTGAGAATTGTGATTATCTTCGCCATGGGCCAAGCTCCTCTTTGCTGCCATCTTGATGCGACTCATGCGCGACCAAGCTGACAGAAGCCTGAAGCGCTGGGGCTGGCATTGTCAGCGTTGCGTCAGCGCTGGCGGTCATGGAGAGCGGTCGGAATAGAACGGAAATGGCCATGCGCATCCTGCTGATCGAGGACGACACCGCTCTGGGGGGCGCCGTGCGGGACCAGATTGCGAGTGATGGCCAGTCGGTGGACTGGGTCATGCGGCTGGATGTCGCCACAGACGCCATGGCCAGTGCGGCCTACGACCTGGTGCTGCTTGACCTGATGCTGCCAGATGGCCGCGGCATCGGGTTTTTGAAGGGCCTGCGCGCGCGGGGCGACGTGACGCCGCTGATCATACTGACGGCCTTTGACCAGGTCTCGGACCGGATCGAGGGGCTTAACGCCGGTGCCGACGACTACCTTGTAAAGCCGTTCGATCTTTCCGAGCTGTCGGCGCGGATCGGCTCCGTAGCGCGGCGCTACACTGGCAACCCAAACCCGATCGTTACCCATGGAGCGCTGGAGATCGACCTCGCTGTCCGCAGCATCCGCCGCGAGGGCAAGCCCATCCAGCTCACCGCCCGCGAGTGGGCCCTGTTCGAAGCCTTTCTGTTGCGCCCCAGTCAGCTTCTGTCCAAGGCGCAACTGGAGGAGAAGCTCTACGCCTTCGACGCCGAGGTAGAGAGCAACACCATCGAGGTCCATGTCAGCCGCCTGCGCAAGAAACTGGGGCCGCAGATCATTGAGACCGAACGCGGCTTGGGCTATCGGCTGGGCAGAGCATGAGATTTCCGCAAAGCTTGCAGGCCCGGCTGGCTCTGTCTCTTGGCGTTGTGCTGACTGTTCTGTGGATTGCTGCTGCCGCCGTTACAGCTGTTATCCTTCGGCACGAGATGGACGAAGTCTTTGATTCCACATTGCAAGAGACCGCACAGCGCCTCCTGCCGCTGGCCGTCGTGGAGATCGTCGGGCGCGAAAACGATGGTGTCACTCAGCGGCTTGGAGCGATCCGCGCGCATGAGGAGACGCGCGACCCCAACAACATGCTGTCGCGCGG
>CAYVJO010000215.1:0-5642 GCA_964451735.1 uncultured Hyphomicrobiaceae bacterium
ACGGGATTGTCTATGGAGGCCGCCATGTCGCATGTCCAATTCATGCAGGCCGATTTCGGCAAGGATAAAGAGTTTCTATCCGCCAATAATGTGGTAAAAACGTCCGTGATCATCGTGTTCAAAGGCGGTCAGGAGGTCGAGCGCCTGATCGATGTGACGGATCGGGACGCCATTGAAACCCGCGTGAAGGCGGCCATCGTTTAAACGAGCCGGGCGTCAGCGGAGACGATTATACTTCGTGGCGGGTGAGGGGGGGCATCCTGAACCAAATTCTGTTCATCTGATGGAGTGCTTTGGGCTGTTCCGCCAGCCTTCATGTCACGTGTTGAGATTTTAGCTGGGCAACGCATTGCTCTCGAATGGCGTAAAGTTCCTTGATGGCCTCTTCGAGATCGTGGCGTTTATGCTCAAGGTCGGCTAGGGACGTCTCGACTTTTTGCAATAGCATCCGGGTCTGCGCGATCTGGTCGGGATCGGCGTCATACATATGGAGATATTGAGCGATTTCCTCCAGGCTGAAGCCAAGCCGCTTTCCTCGCAAAATCAAAATCAGCCGGGCGCGATCGCGTTTTGCGTAGATGCGGTTACTGCCGACGCGCTTGGGCGTCAACAACCCTTTCGCCTCGTAGAAGCGTATTGCGCGAGTGGATATGCCGAACTCGCTGGCCAAGTCTCCAATGCTGTATAGGGCGGCCTCGGGTAACGGCAGAGCAGCGTTCTGTTTAGGAAGGGCTTCAGCTTTGTCCTTCATTGGCTTTGATCTCGGCACGGAGTTCCTTCTTGGATAGTTTGCCTATGAGCGTCTTGGGTAGCTCTTTGCGGAATTCGATCTCGGTCGGCGTTTCGATCTTTGAGAGTTTGGGTTCCAGAAAAGTCAAAATCTCCTTTTTCGTGGATGCAATGCCCTCTTTCATTTTGATGAAAGCTTTTGGCGCCTCGCCGCGATAGGGGTCGGGGATGCCGACGACGGTTACTTCCTCCACACCGGGGAATTGGTAAATCGCTTCTTCGATGGCCCGCGGATAGACGTTGAAGCCGGAACAAAGAATGATGTCCTTGATGCGGTCCACTATGAATGTGTGCCCTTCCGCATCCATGTAACCGACATCGCCCGTGCGAAGAAACTCCCCGACCATGACATCGGCCGTCTCTTTCGGGCGCCGCCAATAGCCTTTCATGACTTGCGGACCGGCGATGCAAATTTCCCCAGTCTCGCCGAGCGGGACTTCCTTTGCTGAATCATCGAGCGAGCGGATCGACAGGCGCGTGCCGGACATCGGCAGCCCGATCGAGCCTTCCTTGTTGGTCCCTTTGACAGGGTTTCCGGTCGCAGAAGGGGATGTCTCCGAAAGACCATAGCCCTCCACCAGCGTACAGCCGGAGACAGCCTCGAAGCGGCGCTTGACCTCAAGCGGCAGTGGCGCGCCGCCCGATATGCAGAATTTCAAGGATGACAGATCGCCTGGGCGCAACCCAGGCGCATTCATGAGCGCCACATACAGCGTCGGTACGCCGGGCATTGCAGTGGGCTTCATAGTCCGCATCAGTTTGAGCGCCTTGGCCGCCTCGAAACGGGGCAGCATCAGAATCATTGCGCCTTTGGCGATCGCGACGTTCATGGCTGTCGTCATGGCGAAAACATGAAAAAATGGAAGCACCGCCATCATCCGCTCGTCATCCTCGCCAAACTGCGGCGCCCATAAAAGATTTTGCTGCGTGTTGATGGACAGATTGGCGTGAGTCAACATCGCGCCTTTGGGGATACCGGTGGTGCCGCCCGTATATTGCAGCACGGCGATGTCGGTCTCTGGGTCGATCTCGACGCGCTCCGGCCGTCCGTCATTATCGATCAGGACTTTCAATGGAACGATCTTGTGCAGGTTTGGGGAGGCCCGCCAATCGGCCAGCTCCTTGCGCTTCATGAGCTTGAACGCAAGGGCTGTTATCGTGGGAAGCAAATCAGAGAATGGGCACACAACGGCTAATGGCGCAGATCCGTTGCTCACAAGTGCGTCAACTTTTGGAAAGAGCGCGGCTAGATCCAGTGTAACCATCATGTGAAGCAGAGCGTCTTTTGCTTGACTCGTCAGTTCCTCAACAGTGTAGAGTGGATTAAAATTGACAACTGTGCCACCTGCTTTCAGAATACCATAATAAAAAATAATATATGCCGGTGTATTGGGAAGAAAAAGACCGACATTCACGCCTTTGCCGACGCCGCGTTGTTGAAGCCCCTTCGCGACCCGATTGACGAGACTATCGATATCGGCATAGGTCAGAGACTTTCCCATGAAATAGCTGCAAGGGCGTGAGCCGAAGCGCGACGCGACGTCGTCCAGGAGGGTGTGCAGCGGAGCGGCTGTTAAGGGTGCGAACCAATCGACATTTTCCGGATAGGCTTTCAGCCACGGGTAACGCAGCTGCCGCAGCGCCTGCGCTTCATGGCTTATCGATGACCGCTGCTTTTCCGAACTCATGACAGCCTCATTTTCGGACGTTTTTATTGGGCGCTATGGCCTGTCTCGAACTCTGTTCGATTATTCGGCTATTTACCAGTAAAGGCAATCTCGTCCGACGCATATGCTAGTTATAAATCGCTGTGCGCGCGGTCAACATGAGCTGAACAGCCGGGGAGAACCGCTCGTGGAGCGAATCCGGCATTTGAGTTCCGTTTGCAGAAAAGCACACTATCAAACGTCAAATTCAAAAAGTTACACGAGCATGATGAGGCTAGCACGTGGTTCCAATGACTGAAACATTTGCATCCCGTTGCAGGGCTCGCATTTGCAGATGTTTCAGTCGAACCACTAGACACTGCGCAATTTTGCGTTTATTTGAAAAGATGAAGCTCCCGGACCGCATCCGGCGAAGGCGGATTACACTCGTCCTCAGATCAAGAGGGCAGGGAGAAGACTATGGATGATGTTGCTAATAAGATCGTGACGATCCTGAAAAAAAATATGAAAGAACCGCCGGAGACAATCTCCATGGAAACAAAGTTGAGCGACCTTGAAATCGAGTCGCTTGATCTGGCGGTTATCGTTTTCGATATTGAGGATACTTTCAATATCCAGATTCCTTACAACGCCAATGAAGAAATGACAGATTTTTCGACGGTCGGCTCAGTGGTCGAGCGGGTGAGAGCTTTGGTTTCGGAAAAAGGCGGCGCAGCAGGCGCGGCAGCCTGATCCTCAAGCGCGTTCGGGGCGCGCTTTCTCGCTGATAGGGAAAATCATGATAAGGCCCAACGGGGCAAAACGGGTCGTCGTAACCGGCCACGGCGTTGTATCGGCGATCGGTAACAACACAGAAACCTTCTGGTCTAGCATCCGGCAAGCGAAATCCGGCATTGGACCGATCGGCGCCTTCGATTTACAGGACCTTTACATCACCGTCGCTGGCGAAGTTAAAAACTTCGATCCGCGCGAGCGTTGCCCGTCAAAGCCTTTGCTCCTTGCCGATCGCTATTCGCAATTCGCAGGCGCTGCCGCAATTGAGGCGATGGGTCAAGCCGGCTTCCACGGACCGCTGGAAAACGGTCATCGCGCCGCTTCGATTATCGGCTCTGGCGTTGGCGGGCTTGCGACGATGGAAACAGGTTATGTGGATCTGTTCATTCACAAGAAAAAAGCGACTCACCCGCTCACCCTTCTGCGCGTGATAGGCTCATCCGCTTGCGCACATGTCAGCATTGAATATGGCATCAAAGGACCGTGTTTCGGCACGGTGAGCGCCTGTTCGACGGGGGCTCACGCCATCGGCCTCGCTTTTCAGATGCTCCGCGCCGGTATGATCGATATAGGCGTTGCCGGTGCGTCCGAAGCCTGCCTGACATATGGCTCCATGCGGTCCTGGCAAGCCATGCGCGTGCTTTCTCCGGATGGCTGCTGGCCTTTCGCCAAGCGCCGGAACGGCACCGTTCTAGCGGAAGGTGCGGGCATCCTTGTTCTGGAGGAACTGGAACACGCAACGGCGCGTGGGGCGAAACCGCTCGCCGAGTTGGTTGGTTTTGGCATGACCTCCGATGCAGCCGATATGGTCAACCCATCAATCGAGGGGCCGTCCGGAGCTATGCAGCTCGCGTTGGACGATGCAGGGCTGGCACCCTCCGATATCGACTACATAAACGCGCATGGCACTGCGACAACGGTCAATGACGTCAACGAAACTCGCGCGATACGGCGCGTTTTTGGAAACGCGGCCGAAAAAGTTTCGATTTCTTCGACCAAATCCATGCATGGGCATTGTCTTGGCGCGGGCGGAGGCGTTGAAGCCGTGGCATGCATCAAGGCTATTGAGGACAATTTCGCCCCCCCCACAGCCGGGTTCGATGAAGCGGGCGACGAATGCGATCTTGATTACACGCCCAATGAAGGAAGGTCGCGGGAAATCAATTATGCGATGTCGAACTCATTCGCCTTCGGTGGGTTGAACGCAGCTTTGATATTCGGCCCCCCGCCCCTTTGAGATCTGCGCGCCTTATCAGCCATTCACAGTGCCAAGAGCATCGAAACTCTTCGAGATTAGGCATGCATTTCAGATCCCGCATAGTTCAGGCTGAGTAGGCCAGATAGCCTAGATAGCCGAAATAAGCGGCCAGGAAGATACCCCCCTCGGAGCGGCTGATCCGCCAACTCGTCGCTGCAAAAACCAAAAGTGCTATGGTTGCGCCGACCATGACCCAGATATCGAACTGAATGATCTCAGGCGGCATGGGTATAGGTTGCACAAGGGCCGTAACCCCTAGTATGCCGAATACGTTGTAAATATTGCTGCCGACGATATTTCCAAATGCCACATCAGATTGCTTGCGTATCGCCGCCATGACGGATGTAATCAGCTCAGGCAGCGAGGTGCCGACAGCGACGATGGTCAGCCCAATGATTGTTTCCGACACGCCGGCGGCTTCGGCAAGCTGGATCGCGCCGAACACAAGAAACTGTGCGCCAACTATGACGAGCGCAAGCCCTCCAGCGGCATAGAGAACGGCGAGCCAAGGTTTGAGCGGCTTGTTATCCGGATCGTCCACCTCGACGTGGTTTCGTTCACCCCAATAGCTGTATGCCATGTACACGAACAGGAAGGCAACAAGCACGCCGCCTGCAGCACGGCTCAGATATTCGGCGATAACGATGATCGTGCAGACAGCTGTTGCCAGAAACACCGCGCTGCCATCGCGACGGAAGGCTGCGCGGGGCGTGTCTATAGGACGAAGCAGGGCGGCTATGCCAAGAATAAGGAGAATGTTGGCGATGTTGCTTCCGACCACATTCCCGACAGCGATCCCCGGAGAACCGACAAGCGCTGCTTGCACGCTGGTGACCAGTTCCGGAGTCGAAGTGCCGAAACCGACAAGCGTGATGCCGATCAATAATGGAGAAACGCCTATGTTGCGCGCAATGTTGACAGCGCCTCTGACCAGGAGATCGCCCCCGATAACCAGAAGGACGAAACCAGCAATAATTTCCAGATAGATCATCTCGTCTTCATTTTTTGATTGATGCAGAGGGAAGGCGATTTACGCGCCTATTCGATGCGTATATCAGTGACGCCATACACGGCGTCAATTCGGTCCGCAAATTAAATTGTGTAAAAGCCGGAGCAATAATCCCTCACTGAAGCGGCCGATTGGTTTGGCTGCG
>CAYVJO010000216.1:0-5635 GCA_964451735.1 uncultured Hyphomicrobiaceae bacterium
AGAGCCTCCGCTAAATCAAAACGCCATCTGTCTCAAAAATTGCGACGACGGACAGGTATCGCGCAGGCCCTGTATGTCCGCATCCGGTATGTCATCGAGCTGAGCTTCAAGCGCCTTGAGCTTCTGTCCTTGCTCCTTACGCATAATCTCAAGCTCGTCGCGTCGGTGAACAACCTTGGCATATTCAGCGAGCCAGCCCTCGTTCTCCGCAACCTGATCCGGTTGAAGAGGCCGTGATCCGTAATAGAGGTCGGTGATCTGGCTTTGAAGAGCGTCGGCTTTGCGGCTGTCATCAATCAAACACTGGATATGCGCCCGTCGACGTTCACCGTCTGCATCGATTGGAGCAAGCGACTCGCCGCAGATACAAGCCGCTCCTTTCAGGCGGTCTTCAAGCACCGGGATAGTGGTATTGGGGATCTTACCTTGGTCGTGCAACTCGCCGAGTTTTTGAAGACCCTTTTCCAGAACCGGACCGAGCAGGTCGCGTGCGAGCGCGACTCCTCTAAACAGGTCGCCATGGTCTTTGCCGGCGGCTGTGCGCTGACTATCGATATGCTTAATTTGGCGGTCGGTTTGTTCGATGTCGCGCTTGAGCTTCTCCCTATCGCCCTTAATCAGAGCACCGTCGATCTTCTTCTGTAGGTCAGCGAGCTTTTCATCGAAGGCGGAAAACTGGGTTTTGGCATCGCCGATCTTTTCTTCCAGGTCCGCAGAGTCCTTTTCGATGTGGTCCAGCCTCGTTGCGATTTCCGTCAGTTTTGTGTCAGACCCCATACCCTTGGCCGCTCTGTTAACCTCGGAAGCGGCCTTCTTCACATGCTTCAATGCATCTTCAATTACGCCAAGGCCCAACAGCGATCGGATGGCCTTTTGTACGCGCTCGCGTTTGGTGGAAGCCGAAACGGTTGCCTCGATGAAGCTGAGCGCCCGATCCCCGTCGGTGAAGAAGACGTCGCGCAATTCCGGCGGCAGTTCTTCTTCGATGACCGCCTCCGGAGGATCGATTGGCGTACTTCCGGTCTGCTCTAATTGGAACAGCCTGACGGTGGACGGCGTACGGTCCCATTTGGCGCCATTTAATGTTTCATAGGCGGATCGCACGATGCGATACTGCCGTTTGGTCTCAATCAGACCGCGCGTACTACGCCGAAGAGAGGTGGTCTCGAATTCCACCTGGACAGTGATCGGAACTCGCTTACCTTCTGACGCCTCCCAATCGATAGGGTGAAGGCGATAGTCTTGCCCTTTGCCCGGCAGGGCGTCGTCGCCATAGAGCGCCCACTGTAGTGCGTTCAGTACGGTGGTTTTGCCGGTTTCATTTTCGGCACGTATGACGGTTAGCTTCCGTTTCTCGTCCGTTGAAAAGTCCAGATTTAAATGGCGTAGTAAACGAAAATTCTCAAATTCGGCTCGAATAAGCTTCATTAGGCTTCCTCCCCGCCCACCTTATTATGGCTTCGTTTTTCCGCGAGAAAGCGTCCCACCGAATTGCATTTGTCGTTGATCTTTTGTTGTATATTCGTTCCTTGCACCCGGTGCTGTCGCTCGGCGGTAATAATATCCGTCACGACCTCAACGAGTTCTTCCCTGTATCCGTCACATCGTTCCTCGATGGTTTGGCATTCATCGAGGATGATCGTTATGATTTTGCGTTCGTTGAGTGGCATGATCTCCCCTTACATGAATGCGGCGTTGACTAATTTATGAATTATGTCCAATGGTCCGTCAGCCCGGCCGGCGTTACGCGCAAGACTTGCGAATTCTTGAACGCGCAGCAATTCGGACCTTACAAGCGCGCGCGTCTCATCATCGACGTTTTCGATGTCTGGTGGCATGGCGACGAAATCGTGAATTTCGCTATGGGTTTTTCCGGTTTCGCGGCAGGTTCGTAGAAGGCGCCCGCGCCGCTGCACCCATTGTCGTTCGACCGTAGTGCTCGCCAGAATAAAGGCCTTTTCGATCTGGGGGATGTTGACACCCTCATCGAGGACGCGCTTCGCGGTAAGGACGCGCAATGTGCCGTCCTGAAAGGACCGGATGATGCGGGCCGTTTCCTCACGATTGCCCGTCTCTTCGTATGTAAGCTGATGAAAGAGTAGGCCTTGTTTCTTTAATAGCGCGTTCACCGCCTGGAGCTGCCTGGGCGCTTTATCGGAGGCATAAATCAGTGTATAGCGCAGCGTGCGAAGGTTCTCATTCCTAAGCGCGGCTTCGAGCGCCTCTATCTTGTTTCGCCCCGTTTCGAGCAGTGCCCGGCGATCCCTGTAGAGTTTTGTCAGATACTCATCAGGCTTTCCTTGCTCAAGCCGCCATGCGTTTGCTTTGATCTTTTCCGTGAGGTGATGCCACTCGTCCATTTCATCAGTCGTCAGCTCGACCGGATGGACATAATAGTCGTACTCGACAAGGCAGCGTCCGATAGCCTCCTTCAACGTGAAGCGAAACACCACGGTCCCAAAATAGGCAAACAGGGCGTCGGTTCCCTCCTCGTCATACTGACGGATCGATGTCGCTGAAAGACCTAGCCGATATTCAAAAAAATTGGGCGGATCGGATATAAAGCCCTCGCTACCCAGATTGTGTGCTTCGTCAGCCACGAGCAACCGGGCGCAATCAAATTTCGCCAATTCAGCTTTGAATTTTGCATCGCCAGCGTGCGATGGGAGACGACGACGACTTCGACATCACTCGCTCCATTCCGGAAGCGCCGTTTGATCCGGTTCAACTCGCCGGCGCGCTCCCGCGCGCCGGCCGCTAAAGTCAAATTGACCGGACACAGACCGAAAGGTGCGATCTCTTCACACCATTGTTGGATCAGCGGGATATAGGGCGCAGCGACAACGATCAGCAACGGTTTGTGAGCTTCGTGGAGTCGGTGCGCGCAGATCATAGCCGTAATCGTCTTGCCCGAGCCGGTTGCCATTTCCAGCACACCTCGATGGCCGGCGTCGCACCAAGCCTTTACCGCCTTCCCTTGGTGTTCAAACGGTCCGTCGTCATAACGGAGATATGATGGGATCGAGAATGATGGGCGCACTACGCCAGCCTCAAAACGATTTTGCGGCTCGTCCGCAAAGCCCGACGCTCGTGCGTAGAGCTCGTTCAGCTCAGCTTCGGTCGGAGGTATATCCGTCCGGTAGGTTTGCAGCAGTTTGTCGCGGACCGCCTGCGGCAAAGCAACGACAACGCAGCTCTCATCGTCGTTTTGCCAGAGCTGTCCAAACCGGTGGTTAAGCTTTTCTGTAATGTAGCCCTGGTTTGGGTCTTCCCAGGATTTCGATATGGCGATCTGTTCAATGTTTTTTCGGATACCGGCATAAGTCACATTGCTCGATCCGTGGACCGCCATTACATCCGCGCCAGCGTGGAACAGCCACACCTTTGGATGAAAGAGAGCGTCTTTCATCAACGCAATCTTGATCTCCATCCGCCCTCTAGACAACAGCCACGCCAGGCACCTGAGCGTATGACGCTCAAGCAAGTCCTCCGTTATGACCAAATCTCTAAGAATCTCCTCCGCTACCGTTTCTGGAGACCTTAGTCCTTCTTCCATTGCAGCAAGGTCGTGGGGCCTCAGCAAAGGGCTAACGATGAGACGAAAACTATTCTTGGACCGGTTGATGTACGTCGCCAATCCCGGCGCAAGCGACGCTAAGACCTCACTGGAAAAAAAACCCGTCATGCAATTGACGGCATCCGCTGCTTGAAAGGCTGGAATCAGAACCTCTTCCGTTAGCGGGTCTTTCGGCAGAAAATAGAGTGGACGCGCATCCTGCAACGAGCGCAGTGCTTCATTATTCGGCGAGACCAAGGGGCCATGTTTAGCGAGATGATTCATCCGGCTATCTCCCTGACCTGGCGCGCCTGAGGAGGGCAGAGGGCGTACTCGCATACGATCTCGGTGGCTTCTCACTCCGGATCGATATCGCCAGACGTATACAAAGGCATCGAAATGCGATGCGTTTTATCATTAATCTTCATTGGCAATTGTCTCGCCCCCTGGAGTCAGCCTTCAATTTGTCATTATTCTACTCCCTTTCCAAGGATAAATACCTTGTTTATCCTTTGTGAATTGCCCTTTAATTGCCTTGGCTAGGTTATCCACGCATCAGTGCGACCTTCGATCATCTTAGCCATCTGCCAATCGAGGGGCGTATTTATGAAAAACAGTAGGAATCGTGGGGCTTAGAGGAATGGCTGCGCCTGTAACTGACGCAGCACGGCGGTAATACGCTAGCGCTCGACATAACATGCGCCAAGTAGTGATTCGTGCGACGCCATATCACTTGTCGTGGATAATGCTAAGCTTAGCCAGATGATCATCGATGGCCGTAATTACTGCTTTAGGGAGATTGAGATTGGTTTTTTCCTTCGCCCATTGGGTTTGAAAAGCCTCCACGGTCTCGCGGGCCGCGTCGATCACCGGTTTTTCCGGCAGTCTGGCCTTGGCGGCGAGATAGGCAAGCTCGTCATAGCCAAATTCAGCCATTTTCTTCGTGCGGGCATATTTGAGCGCGGCGGTTTCATCCGGCAGATAGGGAATGGTCGAGAGCAGGTCGTAGGCCGGTGAGAGCTTCGCCGTGCGCCCATCCGGGTAGATCAGCGACCAGTTTTTCAGATGCATGTCGGCATTGCCGATCAATGTGCTGAACACCAGCCGGCGAATGAATTCGGCCACTGAGGCTTCGTCGGTTTCGACGCCCAGCACATAGGCGATGTTGCGGTAGCTGGCCCGGCTGTATTTATCGTCCGGGTAGACGCCGAATACCTGCGCGAAATCCTCGATATGGACAGGGCCTTGCTCGCTGCGGTCGAAGCGCCGGATAGCGAGCGCTTTGCCTTTGAGTTTGCCGATGCCTTCCGGCAGCCCCTCGATCGCTTCCGGATCGATCAGCTCGATGTCGGGGACATCGATGCCGATCTTGCGGGCAAGGCTCATCATCGCGAACTCGTTCTCGGGCACGCCCTCGAAACGGTCGGCCGGCAATTTGACGATCCATGCGCCGCCGACGCCGTCCGCCGGGATGGTAAGACCTCCATGCTTGCCCTTGTTTTTAAGCGCGGAGAATTTGAGCTGCACGCCGGCCAGCGAGAACCGCAGCGTGTTGCGCTTGCGGCGGTCCGGTTCTTCCTCATCCGCCTTTGCGCCCGGCGGCCAGGCTTCGCCTTCAGCCGGCCGGATCGTGAGCGCCCCGGGCAGATCGCGGCCGAGCGCCCAAAGCAGAAAGAACTCGCGAATGGATTTTACGCCAGCCTGCTCGGCGAGATAGTCGCGCAAGGGGCCTTCAGGCAGCAGGTTGGAAAAGAACGGCTCGACGCGCATACGCACCGGCCGAAATTCCGTGCGCAGCGCGCCAAGATTATCCTTGAAGGACAGGCTCAAGGTGGGCCGGTTCGGATCGTCGATATAATCCTGAGTGAAGGAAAACACCGAGCGCTCGCCTTGGAGCCAGGTCAGCGTGCCGATTTTGCGGCCGTGGAGGAGGACATCGAGGACCGAGACGTCAGTCATCGTCATCCTCCAGAGTATAGGCGGGTCCCGGTGGCTGATCACTGTCTTCCCCGCGCTGCGCTGTCACCGCGCGGACGATTCCCTCGACGGCTGGCAGGGCGTTGCGCGGGACCAGTACGA
>CAYVJO010000217.1:0-5620 GCA_964451735.1 uncultured Hyphomicrobiaceae bacterium
AAGGTCATACAACACCGATGTTCCGTTGGTTTGCCGGTCGTGCCGCGCGCAAGGACGCTGCTGAAAAAATCTATGATGCAATTGTGGCGCAGTCACGTAATCCTGGTTTTTATATCAGATGCGCCGTGCCAGATACTCTTTCCGGACGCTTCGACATGCTTGTGATCCACATGTTTGTGGTACTTCAAATTCTGAAGCTCGGCGGACGTGAAGGCCAGCTTCTTGCGCAGGAGATCGTCGAGGCGTTCATACGCGAAATGGACACGATGGTCCGAGATCTCGGCGTTTCCGACCGCAACGTGCCCAAAGAAGTCAAAAAAATAGCTCAGCTCTTCTACGGACAGCTAATCTCCTATTCTACGGCCCTGCAACGGAGCAATCTCAAAATGCTCGCAGCAGAAGTCTCCAGGAGTTTCCAAGCGGGCGAAGGCGGAAGCGACCAACCTGTAGTCGCCGATTCGATCGCAATTTATATTCAACAGTCGATCAAAAATATTCAGGAAATGCCGCTGAACATGCTTTTGCAAGGCAATATTCGCTTCCCAGAAATTGTCGGACCCCGGAATGGCTATTGAGGGCGGCAGCACTGCTTACGACCCTGTCGTGAAAAAAGACGTTTCGATCGCCGATGGCGGCGAGGAATTTTCTGGCCGGTTGGAGTTCAACGAAGCGGATAGGGCCCGGCTGGCTCAATTTCTAGGACTTCAATCTGTAGATAGCTTTTGCCTTGAGTATCGCTTATCCGCTTCCTCGCAGGATCGATTTCTTCTGACCGGGCATCTCGACGCGCGCGTTACACAGCTTTGCGTCGTCACGCTCGAACCGGTTTCGGGGCGAATCGAGGAGGAGATCTCGCTCGAATGTTGGCCGGAGGCTCAGCTCGGGGTGATCAGTAAAGACGAAGCAGGGACCGAGGATGGATCCTTGCCCGAGGATTTGCCCGTGCCAATCGTGGGTGGCCGGGTGGACCTAGGCGCTCTGGCGGCCGAGTTGCTCGCCAGTGCAATCGATCCCTATCCGCGCAAGGAAGGGGTCGATTTCGATTGGCGCGACCCCAAAGACGGTTCGTCCGATAATCCAGCTAGTCCTTTTGCGGAACTGGCAAAGCTCAAATCGAAATTATGAAGCGGCAATGCATCCGGCCATGAATCATGCGCTGACGCGGTATCAGATTCCTTGGCCAAAAAGCTGCGCCAAACATCTCATTACGAAATTAGCCTGAATTTCCTTGTATTGATCGTTGCATGAAGTAAGGTCACGCGCGTTCGGGGCTAGGGGCGGCCCGTCTCACATCCAGGTTTCAAGGATCCCGGTAACGCAGATATGGACGCGCGGGTCAAAATAGCGCTCGACGCCATGGGGGGCGATCATGGCCCCTCGGTCGCCATTCCAGGCGCGGCTATTTCGCTTGTCCGGCATCCGGACACCGAATTCCTCATCTTTGGCGACGGAAAAAAGATCGAGCCGCATCTCGACGCCTATCCCGCATTGGCCCGGAACGCGCGCGTCATTCATACGGATGTGGCGATTGCGATGGACGCCAAGCCCAGCCAAGCTTTGCGCCAGGGACGAGGTAAGTCCAGCATGTGGATGGCGCTCGAAGCAGCCAAAACCGGTGAAGCAGATGCCGTCGTATCGGCGGGAAACACGGGCGCTCTCATGGCGATGTCGATGTTTTGCCTGCAAACATTGCCGAATATCGACCGGCCTGCAATCGCAGGAATATGGCCAACCATAGCCAGCGAATGCATCGTACTGGATATCGGGGCGAATGTGGGCGCGGACGCCCGCCAGCTCGTGGACAATGCGGGTATGGGCGCAGCTCTTGCACGCGCGCTATTTCATGTGGACCGCCCGACAGTTGGTCTCTTAAATATCGGGGTAGAGGAGATCAAGGGGCTGGAAGAAATCAAACTGGCTGCCGAGGCTTTAAAAAAACCTGATCTGCCGATCTCCTATCATGGATTTGTAGAAGGTGACGATCTGGGCAAGGGCACTGTAGACGTGGTGGTGACGGAAGGATTTACTGGCAATATCGCGTTAAAGGCCGCAGAAGGCACCGCCAAGCAGATCGCCTCTTATCTGCGCTCTTCCATGAGCCGGTCTCTGCTGGCGCAGATCGGCGCCTTTCTCGCCCAGGGCGCCTTCAGAGCCTTACGTGACAAGATGGACCCCCGGCAAGCCAATGGCGGCATCTTTCTCGGCCTTCAGGGGATCGTTATCAAGAGCCATGGCGGCGCTGACGCGATTGGCTTTGCAAGCGCGGTCGATCTCGGATACGACATGGCGAGGAGCGGGCTGGTAGCTAGTATTTCCAGAGACATAGAAGCATTCCAGCAGGCGCTTCTGCATGCCCCTCAGGTCAAAACGTCGGACGTTCTATCGTGAGCACCATTCGTTCAGTCATTCGCGGTTGCGGGTCGTATCTTCCCGAAAAGGTCGTGACCAACGCCGATATGTCCCTCATCGTCGATACTTCGGACGACTGGATCATCGAGCGAACGGGAATTCGCGAACGCAGGATCGCGGCGGATGGGGAATTGACCTCGGATCTGGCGATTGCTGCGTCCAGGAGAGCACTTGAAATGGCTGGGCTCGCGCCTGGAGATATCGATCTCATTGTTCTGGCTACCTCGACGCCTGATCAGACCTTCCCCGCAACGGCCGTAACAGTTCAAGAAGCCCTTGGCATCACACACGGGGCGGCATTCGACCTCCAGGCCGTCTGTTCCGGCTTCGTATACGCTCTTGCCACAGCGGACAATTTCGTTAAATCCGGACAATACCGGCGTGCATTGGTCATCGGCGCGGAAACATTCTCTCGGATCCTGGATTGGGAGGATCGTACGACTTGCGTTTTATTTGGCGACGGCGCAGGTGCGGTGGTCATCGAGGGACAGCAAAGTTCCGGCAAAAAGCTGGAACGAGGCATTTTAGGGTCAATCCTGCGATCCGATGGACGATACAAACATTTGCTTTATGTCGATGGCGGGCCCTCCTCGACGAAGACAGTCGGACATTTGCGAATGCATGGGAAAGAAGTTTTCCGTTTCGCGGTAACGGCGATTTCGGATGTCATAGAAGACACGCTTAAAGCACATGATTTAACGGCTGAAGATATCGATTGGTTCGTTCCCCATCAAGCGAACAAAAGGATCCTCGACGGGACGGCCCGCAAACTTGGAATTGCGCCGGAAAAGATCGTGATTACGCTTGAAACCCACGGGAACACCTCGGCTGCTTCAATCCCGCTCGCCCTTGACACGGCATGCAAGGACGGCCGTATCAAGCAAGGAGACATGGTTCTTCTTGAGGCTATGGGGGGTGGTTTTACATGGGGTTCCGTCTTGGCCAGATGGTAATATTGTCCTATAAATGGATAAATAGCTTATATCGAACCGTGCTGGAAGTTTTCATCAAATTATAATGGATTTCTTCGATCCGATTGACTTGAATCCTGACGTTGGAGGAAACAGCCTGGGATAACCGTATCGGCAAGCTCCGTCAAAAAACTTCTTAAAATCAGCGCCGTGAGAGAACAATCGTTGACCCATTGCAATAAACTATATTAATATTGAATAAGTTAACACTTGAAGATCGAGTCAAGTCCTCATGCCGTCGAACGGCAAAACACTTACCAGAGCTGACCTCGCTGAAGCCGTATTCAAAAAAGTGGGGCTGCCCCGGAATGAGTCCGCGGAGCTGGTTGAAACAGTTATACGCGAGGTTGTCGGCTGTCTGGAGCGCGGCGAAAACGTAAAGCTGTCAAGCTTTGGATCTTTCGGCGTACGTGATAAGCGTGAGCGGGTCGGTCGCAATCCCAAGACCGGGGATATCGTTCCGATTACGCCAAGACGCGTGCTCGTTTTTCGCGCAAGCAATATCATGAAGGAGCGTATAAACTCATCTCTGGTCAAAAGTAAAAAAGCGGCAGAATAAATCCGGTGCGGGCCGGATGACGTAGTTGGGGGTCATTTTGGATAAATCATCGAGTGCTTTTCGCACAATAAGTGAAGTTGCGTCTGAACTCGACATTCCAAAACATGTCTTACGTTTTTGGGAAGGCAAATTCAACCAGTTAAGGCCAATGAAGCGGGGCGGCGGGCGGCGCTACTACCGGCCGGAAGATGTGGAATTGTTGAAGGGCATTCGCTGGCTTCTATATAGCGACGGATACACCATTAAAGGAGTTCAGCGGATATTGCGCGATAACGGCGTTCGTTTCGTGAAGGAATGCTGGCGAGGAGGCGCAGCCTCTGGGGGAAAACCAGCATCCGCGCCTCCTGATATTCCCAATCTGGCGGCCGAGGCCGCAGAAAAAGCAAGGCGCGCCCCGGTCGGCGGGACTCGTTCAGCCGCGAAGAGCCCGGATGAAATACACATCCTGGCAGTTACTGAAGACAGTTTTACGCTTAGCCAGCGTGCATTTCTTGCGACAGTCCTAAACGAACTCGAAGCGTGCCGTGACATTTTGCTCGCGGCGCGACCAGGGAGGGACGCCGACGCATAGGCGTGACCGGTTTTTGGGTACGGCGGCCATCATAAACGCGCCGAAGCCGCAGCGTTATACCCTTGGGCACAATGCACACGGAATAAGCCTATTGACCCCGATTGTGTGGGAAGGCAATGATGCAATGTCATTTCGCGCTTGCAATAAACCATAGAGCGCGGAGTCATAGTCGGAGCGTAGCGCAGCCCGGTAGCGCACCAGTCTGGGGGACTGGGGGTCGTGGGTTCGAATCCCGCCGCTCCGACCATTTGAAATATATCAATATAGATAGCTTCGTTGCTCACGGGCCGTCGGAATACGAGCAATCTTCAAATCGCCCAAGCGCTTTGATATACACTTTTGCACACCAAGCTCTAAAACACAGTCAGTCCAACCTTTCAGATTTTCCGTTCGAGTGTCTGGCAATGCTTCGGCCCTGACCAGCGCGGCAGGCGCTTTGGACTCGGTTCGCTTTGGCAACGTCGCTCAACCATAATCCATGGGATCGGATATTGCGCGCCATGTGGACAGAAATGACAGAACCTGTCTTCATGGTTTTGAAAGAGGGGGCGTCATGCCCGGCGCCCCCTGTCACAGAGGTTATTTCTTAGGCAGACCCGGCGGGTTGGTGCGCGATTCGGAGATCGCCTCGGCACTGTTGTTCCAGCGCTTCAGGTAGGCGATGTAATTGCCGTTCTTGATCTGGGCATTGATCGCCGCTGTCACGGCATCGGCAAGTCCCGAACCCTTGCGGGTTACGACCGCGATCTCGGCGGTCAGTGGATAGGCGGCAGCAACGTTGCCGACTAGACGCGTCGTGCCTCGCAACCGCGACTCATACGCCGCCAGAACGTTCGGTCCGAAATAGGTATCCGCCCTTCCCGACTGAAGCGCCAGTTCGCGCGCTGCGTCATCATCGTGATACTGCACTTCTGTATCTGCAAGGCCCGCAGCGCGGTTCTGCTCAATCCAGCGCAGCAGAATTTGTTCCTGACTTGTGCCGGAGCCAACGATCACCTTCAGCCCCGCGACATGCTTTGGCTCGGTGATTTCGGTGATCTTGCTGCTATTGGCGACATAGAAGCCCAGATCGTCGCGGCGGTAAGTTGAAAAGTCATACTTCTCCTTGCG
>CAYVJO010000218.1:0-5582 GCA_964451735.1 uncultured Hyphomicrobiaceae bacterium
TGTTCTTGTCTTTGAAGAACTCTTTGTTATTTCTGAACTGGGAAAGTGCTGACGCTTCCCGTCGTGTCTACAGCTGCCTTTACGGTTTTGAGATCCTTCCCGGCGTAGGCGAACTCGTCAGGGTTCCGCTCGCCGTCTCTTTAACAGCCGTCGCGCAAAACGCACTTGGCGCAATTTTTATTCTGCTGTTTCTTATCGCCTTGAGAAATCTGCTGCGGGCAAGATAGAGGCGCCTATGCAACGCATCCGGCCTCTTAGGGGTGGACAAATGCGAATTCGGAATAAAGACCTGGAATTCGTTCCCCGATTCACCAAATAATAATAGTGGGGCTGCGGGATGCGTTAGGTCATACTTCAATCCCGGGGCCGATGCGATCCATTAGGGAGCTGACACTGACCGGAGCCGTGGTTCCGGAAAATCGGCGCCCACCTACATTGTAGGGCCCAGCCGGATCGAATAACCGACGGTCATCGCGGCTCCGCCATTTTTATTTCTTTCATGCCGTCGTTGCGCAGACCGGCCTTGATCGGAAGCACGTGCTGAATATGACGCCAATGCTCCAGATTGAAGCGCAGAAACAGTCCATGCGCGCCCGCGTCCGCGCTATACGGCGAGAAATTCCCCTCAGTGCGCGGGAGGAGGCCGCCGAGCGGGTAGCTAAAGCTGGGCTAGGTTTTCTGAACACGGCCGCAGGATTGCTCGCCGCCTATTTTCCAGTGCGCAGCGAATTCGACTGCCTTCCTCTCATACGCCGACTTGCAGATGACCATTGGGAGCTTGCGCTGCCGGTTATTTCGGGCAGTGAACCTCTGCAATTCAGACGCTGGACCCCGGGCGACCCAATGTGCGTGGGTCCTTTTGGGATTTTGGAACCAACCGGCGGCTCCCCGATATCGCCTAGGGTTTTGCTGGTCCCGCTCCTTGCGTTCGACCGGCGTTGCTACAGGCTCGGCTACGGTGGCGGTCATTACGACAGAACACTAGCCAGCTTGCGCCACGAGGCGAGCGTTGTGGGTATCGGCCTGGCCTTTGATGAGCAAGAGGTGGAAGAAGTTCCAGTCTGCCCTTACGATGAAAGGCTCGACTGGATAGTGACGCCCTCGGGCCCTATCCGCGCGCAGGAAATAACCTAGATGCGCATTCTGTTTTTGGGAGATGTGGTCGGGCGCTCGGGTCGTATCGCCTTGTGCAGAGAGTTGCCGCGTCTGATGGACCGGTACGCGACGGAT
The DNA here is from genome assembly GCA_964451735.1 of uncultured Hyphomicrobiaceae bacterium. Lineage (GTDB taxonomy): Bacteria > Pseudomonadota > Alphaproteobacteria > Rhizobiales > Rhodomicrobiaceae > JAHQVI01. Next base: position 1,231 of record CAYVJO010000218.1, read on the forward strand.
TTTGTCATAGTCAACGGAGAGAACGCTGCCGGGGGGTTCGGTATCACGGAGGCAATCTGTCAGGATTTTCTCGATGCCGGCGCTGACGTCATAACGACCGGCAATCATATCTGGGACCAGCGGGAAGCTCTCGTCTTTATCGACCGCCACCCTCAGCTCCTGCGTCCTGCAAATTTTCCCCCCGGCACGCCTGGACGCGGAGCCGGTATTTTCGAGGCCGCGAACGGCGCCAATGTCATGGTCATCAACATTATGGGGCGCATATTCATGAACGCCCTCGATTGTCCTCTGCAAGCCATCGAGCGTGAATTGGCCGAAAGCGAGTTGAAATCGAAAGCCGACGCCATTGTGATCGACATTCATGCCGAGGCAAGTTCGGAAAAACAGGTCGTTGGCCATCTGGTCGATGGACGCGCATCGGCGGTTATCGGCACGCATACCCATGTACCAACGGCGGATGAGCATATCCTGCCGGGGGGTACCGCATTCATAACCGATGTGGGGATGTGCGGCGATTATCTTTCCGTCATTGGAATGCGCAAAGAGGAGCCTTTGCAGCGAATGCAAAGCATGATTCCCAACGGGCGTTTCGAGCCGGCCATGGGGCAAGCCACGATTTGCGGCGTGCTGATCGACGTCCACGACCGCACCGGCCTTGCAACGGATATCCAGCCATTGCGCATCGGGGGCGCGCTGCGCACCGTTGAGCCCGCGATTTAGAGCGTAATCCGCAAAAGTGGAAGCCTGCTTTCGGTAAAGATAGCGTCAAAAGAAAGATGCAATTCCGCTCTGACCCTATCAGAACGGATCAAGCACTTGGCAGGAATTCAGTCATGTCGGCCAAGAAGCCACGGGAGAGGCCTTCGAGCGCCTTGCCCAGCGCAATAGCGCCGGACTTTTAATCAGAATCAGATTGATCCGAAAACCGCTTCGCACTTTTCGGTCCGATGCGCTTGATTTCAGCATCGGATTTGCCCGAAAACCGCTTCGCACTTTTCGGTCCGATGCGCTAGCATTCTTATCCGTTGCGCGGCTGGATTTTTCCGCGCGCGCCTTCTATAACCAGCGCAACCCAAGGAAAAGGCGGCGCCCGTGTTCATTCACCGGCGGAGATAGATTTTCGGCGCGCGGCCCCACTCCTCATGACATCAGATCGATTCAAAACGCGGTAATCATATGGCTGGTCACTCCAAATTCAAGAACATCATGCATCGCAAGGGCGCGCAGGATAAGAAACGCGCCAAGATGTTTTCCAAATTGTCGAAGGAAATCACCGTTGCCGCTAAAATGGGGCTGCCGGACCCGGCCATGAACCCGCGCCTGCGTGCCGCCATAATTGCCGCGCGCGCCCAGAACATGCCGAAAGATAATATCGAACGCGCCATTAAGAAAAGTCAGGAAGTGGGCGGCGAGGACTATATGGAGGTCCGTTACGAAGGCTTCGCGCCGGGCGGTATCGGCGTCATCGTCGAAACTCTGACGGATAATCGCAACAGAACCGCGAGTGACGTTCGTTCCACCTTTTCGAAATATGGTGGCAATCTTGGCGAAACCGGCGCGGTTTCTTTCATGTTCGACCGTGTCGGCGAAATCGAGTACCAGCCCGAAGCCGGCTCGCCGGACGCCATGCTCGAAGCTGCGCTTGAAGCCGGAGCGGACGACTGCCAGTCAGACGATGACGGGCATCGTTTTTATTGCGAGCCCAGTTTGCTACATGAAGTGGCGCAGGCGCTCGAACAAACTATCGGCGAACCGAAAGGCGCGCGGCTGGTTTGGCGTGCGCAAAACACCATCGGCGTAGACGACGAGAAGGCAGAAAATTTGTTGAAGATGCTCGATGCCCTTGAAGATTCCGATGATGTTCAGAATGTCTACGCGAATTTTGACATATCCGAAGACGTCATGGCGCGTATCGGCGGCTGACCAGCACTTTGCCATTTCTGTCATGTGCATCGGCTGCGGCTCAAATGTGAGGGGGATGACAGTCCTGCTCCGCGAGCGATCTTCTAGATCACGATCATCCCCTATGGAAACATTCCGATTCCTATCGGCTTCTCTGCGCACGGTTTTCAAGAAAAGGCCGATGTCTGCTTTTTCTGGCCCTGCTCTCTCACTGCCAATTTAGGCAGCAGAAAAAAAGCACCTCTTCCAAGGACGAGCAGCCCGTTCAGGAACCATCTTCAAACGATCTTGTATCAAAACCATGGGCGTCGCGCGAATAGACCGCCAGATATAATCTGCTTGCGCGCTGGCTGATCGGTCTGCGACTCTAGCGCGAAATGAGTTTAACAGACTGATTCGGCGGGGCGGGGCATGGTAATCCGGATCATCGGGATCGACCCGGGGTTGCGGCGGATGGGCTGGGGAATTATCGATACATCCGGCGCGCGTCTATCATACATTGCAAGCGGGACGGTAACATCCGATCCGGAAGCAGCGTTGTCCAACAGGCTGGCGTCGCTTTTTGCCGGTCTGGACACTATTCTGGCAGAATGGCAGCCTCAGGAGGCCGCCGTTGAGGAAACTTTCGTCAACCGCGACGCCCACGCGACTCTGAAATTAGGTCAGGCACGCGGGATCGCTCTGCTTGCACCTGCGCGCGCGGGACTGAGCGTTGCGGAATACTCACCCAATCTCATCAAGAAAACCGTGACCGGCTCCGGCCATGCGGAGAAGACGCAGATCCGCGCCATGATCGATTTTCTGCTCCCGAAAGCGTCGCCCGACAGCGCTGACGCAGCCGATGCGCTAGCAATCGCGATCACGCATGCCCATCACAGGCAAGCCGCCTCGTTTAGGCTGACGGGCATAAATTCACACCATTCGGCGGGCAAGAAAAGTCAAAGAGCCGCCTGGTCGAACTTCTACATGAAGAAAAAAAGCGGCGACAAGATCATCGGGAAATAGAAGGAATTCAATTCAAACGCGGATGTATAGCCTGGGCCAAAGTAGCCCAAGAACGTTTCCTTCTTACAATACCTAAGCAGTCGTCCTGATAGTTAAAATTTGTCGAATCAAATTTAAAGATAATTACTGAATGATCGTGCATCAAAGATGATCGGTAAGCTTCGCGGAATTGTAGATAATGTTGGGAAGGACTGGGTCATCGTCGATGTTGGCGGTGTCGGATATGAGGTCCATTGCCCAGCACGCACTCTGTCACGGCTTCCAAAACAGGGCCAACCCGTGACGCTTACAATCGAAACCTATGTGCGTGAAGACGCAATTAGGCTTTTCGGTTTCATGAGCGATGCGGAAAGAAGCTGGTTTCGCCTGCTTCAGAATGTCCAGGGTGTGGGAACGAAGGTCGCCATGTCAGTGTTGAGCGTATTGGAGCCGCATGAACTGGCGAATGCGATCGCGTTGCAGGATAAAGCCCAGATCGGGCGAGCGCCAGGCGTAGGACCGAAAGTAGCGCAGCGTATTGTCAGCGAGTTGAGGGACAAGGCGCCCGGATTGCTAGCATCGGGCGGCATAGGGGCAAAATTGGCGGAGGCGCCTCACCCCGGTCAGCTTTCGCCGGTGTCTGATGCGATCTCCGCGCTGGTCAACCTCGGTTACAGCCTGAGCGACGCGAGTTTGGCGATTGCGTCGGCGTCCAAGCAGTGCGGGGACGGGGCCAAAACAGAGGATCTGATCCGGCAGGGCCTCAAGGAACTTGCAAAATAGGATTGGCTGAACGTCATGATTTACTTAGATTTTTTTGCAACAAAATCTCGCTTCGGGTCCGTGGAGGCAACGGGCTCAAAGCTCGCCATTTTTCTGGAGGGGTTGTTCCTTGCATGGATAAGCGCCTTCGCAGCATTTTTTTTTCTCGCTGCACTTATCTTGGCGGCCTTTCAAATCATTAGCTTGGTTCAGCTTTTCGCCGTATATGCCATGATAACTGGCCTTACAATCCTTTTGGCGGGGGCGCTCTACTTGTCGCGCCAGGCTGGCTGATCGAAGCGGCGCCGTGTCATAACCCACGCGACGAAACTCGTTTCCGGCCGTGCTGGAATCTTCTAAGTTAGCGAGATGGACGGCAGGCTCATCGAACGTGAAAAGCGCGACGAAGATGAAAGCGACCGACATCTTCGTCCACAAAGGCTTTCCGAATTTATCGGACAGGAGCGCGCGCGCGCAAATCTGAAGGTTTTCATCGACGCAGCCCGTGCGCGCGGTGAAGCACTCGATCACGTACTTTTTGCTGGCCCCCCCGGGCTTGGGAAAACAACGCTGGCGCAAATCGTCTCGCGCGAACTCGGGGTCGGCTTTCGCATGACGTCCGGCCCAGTGATTGCCAAGGCAGGTGATCTTGCCGCGCTTTTGACCAATCTGGAAGAGCGCGATGTTCTGTTCATTGATGAAAT
>CAYVJO010000219.1:0-2625 GCA_964451735.1 uncultured Hyphomicrobiaceae bacterium
GAAAACAGAATCACAACCAGCATTCGTTGGCCAGGTCAGACAAACCTGCTTAGCCCCAGCATGCCCGCGATCAATGACACCCAGATCGCGATCTGCTCGTAAGTGCGGGCTTCCTGGGACTGTTGTGTGGCCGTCGCCTGTATACCGTCACCGGCTGCATCCATAGCGCTTTCAAGTTCGGAAAAGCGCCGGTCGAAATCCTCAAGCAGTGCAGCTGCGGCGGTGGGATCGGCAAACGCTTTTGCAACGATCGTCTCGGCGCTCTGAATGTAAGCCTGGAGCGGCCCCTCGACACCAGCCAGCGCGGCTTTCGCGTCGGCTGGGAGATTGGCAGACTTGTTCTTCTGAAGGATCTCGCGGAACTGGGCTGCGTGTTCGCGGGTCTCGGAAATGATTGTTTCTTTTTTGCCAGGTTGAGAAGCCGCCGCATAAAACGCCGCATAGACATCCGCGCGAAGGCCATCATGCAGCATGTCTCCGACCGTGTGGTTACGCAGGACATCTGCGATGGTCTGCACCTTATGAAGCTCATGCCCCAAGGTGGATGCAATCAGGTAACTCGTGACGCCAAGTCCGGTAATGAGAGAAACACCGGCTGCGACGCCTGCGATAAGCTTGACTTTAAGCGATAGTTTCATGAACTCAGCACCGACCGATTAAGCAAATTGAGCGCAAACACGGATTGCACCATACATTTTTTGCATTAAAAAGTTGTATCCTCGGACAAATCAGCGGAGGAAGCGCCGTTTCCGCTTGGCGGACAAACGGAAAAGTGACACTGGGTCAGTGTTTTGTGTGAGGTGGCCGCGCGGTGTGGGAATAAGCTAACGGGTGTATGTGTCTTGCGTCCTGTGCCGCCATTGAGATGGCGCGTGTCTTGATAAAAAGAATGAGATCAGTCAGACCAATGAAAGATTTTACGCGCACTCCTGTCAAACGCGTCAATCTCGCCCTCCAAGGGGGCGGTTCGCACGGCGCGTTCAGCTGGGGCGTGATCGACCGTATCCTGGAGGACGAGCGGATCGAAATCGAAGCGGTGACGGGCGCGTCCGCCGGCGCTGTCAACGCAGCAGCCCTCGCCGATGGAATTGCCGAGGGGCATCGGGATCAGACCCGGCAAAAATTGCGCAGCCTTTGGAGCGCCATATCGGAGGCGGCCCGGCTAAGCCCGATCGCGCGAACGCCTTGCGACATGGTGCGGGGTGATTGGGGCCTGACGGGATCGCCCGGTTATCTCTGGTTCGATCTCCTCTCCAGGTTGGCTAGCCCGTATGACATCAATCCGTTCAATTTCAATCCGCTGCTCAGTCTGATCGAAAAGCATATCGATTTTGACCGGGTCAGAAACAGCCCGCTGAAGGTTTATGTCGCCGCCACAAATGTCGAAACAGGGCGCGCCCAGGTGTTCGAGGGGAAGGAACTCACCGCCGGCCATATCCAGGCATCCGCATGCCTGCCCCACGCTTTCCAGGCCGCTATAATCGATGGAAAACCCTATTGGGATGGCGGTTATATGGGGAATCCTCCGCTCTGGCCACTCTTTGAAAATTCGGTCTCGAACGATGTGATCCTGATCCAGATCAATCCGATTGAGCGCAAGGGCGTACCACGCGCGGCCCGTGACATTCTCGACCGCATCGACGAAATCACGTTTAACGCATCCCTGCTACGCGAGCTTCGCACCGTCGATTTCGTTTGCCGGCTGCTTCATGCGGGCCGGCTTGAGGGAACGGGCTACCGTCCTGTTTATGTCCATACGATCGGTGATGAAACCTGGCTTGCGGGACTGGGTGCCTCCTCCAAACTGAACGCGGAGAAAGCGTTCCTGGATTTGCTTTTCGAAAAGGGGCGCGCCGCGGCTGACTGTTGGCTTGAGAAACATTTCGACATGATTGGGACCGGATCGACGGTCGATTTGCAGGCGCTGTTTCAGGGCGAGGAAGACGCGCTCGACGGATACCGCATCACGCGCGAAGCCCATTTTCGCAGCGGAACGCCTGAACCGGGTCTTCAAGATAAGGATAAGAGCGTCTATCTTGCCCGTATCAATGAACTTTTGCCAAAGCTGACTGCGGACGAACGCGCCGCACTCATATCGAAGCTTGAAAAGGACCAGGCAGTACACGGCGCTAGCGAATGAAACCGCGTTGTAGACCGTATGCCTTATTGCATGCGAACGACAAGGCAGTCGATGGAGAGCCGTTTCAAAGCCTTGCAGGCGTTCGCGGCTTTATCTTGTGAGAATTGACCGAAACGGGCGCGGTAATGCGATTTCCCTCGCACTTCGCCTATAATGGTCATGCGCTCATGGCCATTCAACACGTCCGAGGCTTTGCCGGCAACCTCGGCCAGACGCATCCTGGCGCTGCCTTCATCCAGATATGAGCCGACCTGTACGTGATAAGGACCGTAGATGTTTTCACTTTCAGAAGCTGGTGACTGCGCATCCGTATCGCCTTCCTCTTCTTCCAGCGCTTGCGGATTGCCGGACATGGCTTGCTTAGGGCGAGGCGCGGCTACAGCGGCGGCAAGTGCGAATTGAACGGGGGTATCGAGATCGGCTCCCGAGCTTTCCGATTTTCGCGCTGCCAAGATAGCGATGCGAAGCTGGCGCTCCGAATCGCT
>CAYVJO010000219.1:2635-3624 GCA_964451735.1 uncultured Hyphomicrobiaceae bacterium
ATGGAAGGCTGGATTGCGCTCGGGCATCATATCGGTCTGCATCGCCACCACGGTTGCAGCGGGCTTAACATCGCGCTGTTTTATTTCGTTGAACGCCACGGCTTTCGGCCATGATTTGTTCAGCAGAGCTTGCATTCGCGCATTACGGTCACGGCTCGAACGACCACCCAGAACGACAGCGATGAGATGCTTGTCACCCCGGCGGCAGGATGCCAGCAGATTGAAACCGGACGCCCGCGTGAAGCCCGTCTTCATCCCTTCCATTCCTGCATAGCTGTACAAGAGCTGGTTGTGATTTTTATATTTGCTGGCGCCATATTGATATGATCGTGTCCTGAAGATTTTCGCTTCCTCGGGAAAGTCCTGCAACATGCGCCGGCCCAGCGTGATCAGATCCTGGGCCGTTGTGATTTGAGCAGCGTCGGGAAGGCCGGAAGCGTTACGGAAAGTTGTATTGCTCATGCCGATTGCACGGGCTTTCTGCGTCATCATGCGGGCGAAAGCGGGCTCAGACCCTGCGATATTCTCTGCTATGACCGCAGCCGCATCATTGGCCGATTTCGTCACGAGCGCATACATTGCATCCCGTACCGCTATCGTGCTTCCTGGCTTGAGCCCAAGCTTGGAAGGAGGACGCGAGGCGGCTTCCGCGCTGACCGACAATTGGGAGTCGACCGTTAACGCGCCCTTCCGGATTTCCTCGAACAGCAGATACAGCGTCATCACCTTGGCGATGGAGGCAGGAAAGCGCGGTTTGTCCATATTTTCACTATGCAGAACCTTCCCCGTATAGGCGTCGATCACCATGGCCGCACGGGGCGGCGAGTAGCTGGGCTTGGTCTTTTTTTTCGCCTCGGCCGGGAAAGCGATCAGCAAAAGGGCGATGACAAAAGCAAGCATTGGCAGAGCAAGGCCAGCAAGCCCGGTCCGGCTTAATGCGGCCTGGCAACGACAGGACCGCTTATCCCCAGAGACGACCATGACAACCC
>CAYVJO010000219.1:3634-5570 GCA_964451735.1 uncultured Hyphomicrobiaceae bacterium
CGGCGCAAGTGCGGCCGCACAACGGCGCGGCTCCCCGTAAACTTACGAATACACCCCTATCAAAGTGTTAACGCCAATGCCACCAACCGTTGCAAAATGTGATCGGCGGGCCAGCGCTGCCAATGCATGAAAAGAGCGGCAACATGCTACGCGCCTTATCGCTTCAGTCGCGTTTTCATCCGCGGTATCAGCTACTTTACGAATGTCGCACGCGCGCCCATATGCTTATTGACTAGGATTAGGGCAGATCTCACATTCCGATTTGATAGCCTGTCTTCGCAGTTTTTTTTTGAAAAAAATGATCTACTATCGTGTGGTGCGGATGACCTGCAGCGAGGGAATGGTGCAAGAAGGTGATGCAGGGTCTTTTGACCACCCTTCGGAAAATGTTAAGCTTGACGTTCGTAAGGTTGCCGCGGCCAAACATTGAAACCGGGGTCTTTGGAGACCACTCTCTTGGAATGTGGCGTAACAGCAAAGTTTTTAAATTCTGGCATTATCATTGCATCATCATTGCAATCGCATCATGTGGCAAAGAGGCGAAGATCGAGTGAACGACAAAGGCGCATTGCGCATTGCTACGGGTATGCGCAGCGTTTTCATGACCAAGAAACAAAACCACGGCGATGACGAAGACCTGCGCGGTGGCATCGTTACGAAAACAGACCCAAAGACCAAGAAGCCTAGCCTTTACAAAGTTTTGCTTCTCAACGACGATTACACGCCGATGGATTTCGTTGTTTTCGTGCTCGAACGTTTTTTCAATAAGCCCCACGATGAAGCCAATAGGATTATGATGCACGTTCATCAAAAAGGGGTCGGCATTTGCGGGGTCTACACATATGAGGTGGCGGAAACGAAGGTTGCGCAGGTGATGAATTTCGCGCGACAACATCAACATCCGCTACAATGCACTTTGGAGAAGGACTAAGGACCCCTCAAGTGACCACATTCTCGTCCAGTCTCGAGCAGGCTCTGCACAAGGCCCTCGAATATGCCAACGAGCGCAGCCATGAATACGCAACGCTCGAGCACCTCCTGCTCGCGCTGATCGACGACCGCGACGCCTCCGCAGTGATGCGCGCCTGCGATGTCGATCTCGACGCGCTGCGCCAGAAGGTCACCGACTACCTTGACGAAGAGCTCGGCGGGCTGGTCATCGGCTCCCAGGGCGAGGCCCAGCCCACTGCGGGATTCCAGCGGGTCATCCATCGCGCCGTAGTTCACGTACAGTCTTCCGGTCGCGAGGAGGTCACCGGTGCCAACGTGCTGGTGGCAATCTTCGCAGAGCGCGAGAGCCACGCCGCGTACTTCCTGCAGGAGCAGGACATGACCCGTTTCGATGCGGTCAACTACATCTCGCATGGCATCGCCAAGCGCCAGGGAATGTCCGAGCCGCGCACGGTTCGGGGCGTGGATGAGGATGCCGCGACCGTCGAGGGTTCCGAGGAGAAGCGCCGCGGCGCCGATGCGCTGGAGGTCTATTGCGTCAACCTCAACGACAAGGCCCGCAAGGGCCGCATTGATCCGCTGATCGGCCGCGAGGCCGAGATCAGGCGCACCATCCAGGTGCTGTGCCGCCGCCAGAAGAACAACCCGCTGTTCGTTGGCGACCCCGGCGTGGGCAAGACAGCCATCGCCGAAGGCCTTGCCCGCCGGATCGTGCGCGGCGACGTGCCCGAGGTGTTGCTGGACTCTACCATCTTCCAGCTCGACATGGGCGCACTGCTCGCTGGGACCCGCTATCGTGGCGATTTCGAGGAGCGCCTGAAGTCGGTGATGCGCGAAATCGAGAATTATCCCGGCGCGATACTGTTCATCGACGAGATTCACACGGTGATCGGCGCCGGCGCCACTTCGGGCGGCGCGATGGACGCGTCCAACCTGCTCAAGCCTTCATTGCAGAGCGGAACGCTCCGCTGCATCGGCTCGACCA
>CAYVJO010000220.1:0-5546 GCA_964451735.1 uncultured Hyphomicrobiaceae bacterium
TCTCTTGGCAAGCAGCAGGCGCGCGTACAGATCGACCCGGCCAACGCCTGTCAATGGTATTTCAATACGCTCACCGATGCCGGCGCGAAAATCGTGGAGGATACCGATCCTTGCATTCTCCCGAAAGCGCGCAAGAACGAGGCCGAAATCGCCGGATGCCGGGCGGCGCATTTGCGCGATGGTGCCGCCATGTGCCGTTTCCTTGCATGGTTCGACGCAACCGCGCCGGGCGGAACGCTTGATGAAATCGCGGCAGCCGTCAAATTGGAAGAATGCCGAAGACAAAATAGCGAGTTACGCGGGATCAGCTTCGATACAATCGCCGGGGCCGGGCCGAATGGCGCGGTTGTTCATTATCGTCCAACCTGGGCCACCAATCGAACGATCGAGCCGGGAAGCCTGTTTCTCATCGATTCAGGCGGACAATACCGGGACGGCACGACCGACATTACGCGCACGCTTGCGGTTGGCGAGGCGAGCGAGGAGATGCGCCGCCACTATACCCTAGTTTTGAAAGGGCATATCGCCATAGCGACAAGCCGCTTTCCCAAAGCAACCCAAGGCATCCACCTCGACGCCTTCGCACGCCGGGCGCTTTGGGAGGCTGGCCTCGATTACGACCATGGCACGGGACACGGCGTCGGCAGTTTCTTGTCGGTTCACGAGGGTCCCCAAGGTCTCTCCCGACGAGGTTCGGTAGATCTTGAGCCAGGAATGATCCTTTCCAACGAGCCCGGCTATTATCGTACCGGGCATTACGGAATCCGGATCGAAAACCTCATACTCGTTACTGAGCCGGTCATGATCGAAGGAGGCGACAGGGCAATGATGGCGTTCGAAACACTGACACTGGCTCCTTTCGACCGCCGCCTTATCGAGCCTGCGCTGCTTACGCGGTTTGAAGTGGGCTGGATCGACCGCTATCATCGAGAAGTTTGGAGCCGGATCGGCCCACTGCTGGAGGACGAAACGCGAGAATGGTTGAGCCGCGCGACTGCGCCGCTCGACGGGCAAGCTATCGACGACTAATTGCCACCGAGGCTGGCCTCATTCCGCCGGCGAGACCCGGGCGCGAGCATAATCATCCGTGTCCTCGTTTTTCCTTTTGGCTGACCGCTGCCGCTGATCTGTCCTGGCTGAACCTGTCCGCCCGGTCTCGCTACGGATCTGAGGGACGCCTGGCCGCTTCCATGGCATGGATTTGTACCAGCCGACGATATGAGCAACGCCGATCAGCAGTGCAAAGCCCAGCATATTGACCAGCACAATGAAGAAGATGTTCTTATCGGCCAGGTAAATGAGCGTGCCAAGCGCTTGAGCGAGAAACATGCTTGCGACAAAGACGGCGAGCGACTGCTGGCCGACCTTTCGGCAGATATCTACGAACCGGCCGCTCAGCCTGGCCCCCATCAACGTTACGGTCGAATAAGCGACATAGGCGAGCGCAAGGAAGTGGATAAAGCGCAAAATTCCCTGATCGCTCTTCGATACGAAGAACAGGCTCGGGCGGAACGGATCGAGGAAGGTCAGTTGCTGAAACCACTGATGCGTCGAGAACGGCATAATGATCAGCAAAATCGTGCACGTTACGATCAGCCAGTCCTTCCGGATCGGCGGGGTTGGCAGCCATCCGCGCATGAAAGCGAAGCCGGTGAAGAAAACGAGCTGCCAGCCAAACGGATTGAAGAACCATGCCCGGTCGCTCCAAGGCTCGGCGGGCAGGTTGAGCCAGCCCTGGCCCGCCATGGCCCAAAGTACCGCGCAGAACGCGAATGGCGCAAAGGTATGTTGCCAGCGTAGCCAGATCACGACCGGGATCATCAGGAGGATGACGAGATACATTGGCAGAATATCCCAATAATTAGGGACATAGGTCAGCGTCATGATGCCGATGATGCAGGCGCGGATATTCTCGAAGAAGACAGTGAGGTTGTAGCTGCCGGAAAAGCCCTTCCCGACAGGGTCTAGCAGGTTGTCGATGATGAGCAACTCGGCGACAACGGCAAAGAACAGCGCAATATGCGCCCAATAGACCTGCCAGGCGCGGTGCAGAATACGAGCTGTGCCGATGAACAGGCCCTGCATATCGAAAATCTTCCCGAATGCGATCGCAGAAGCCATTCCCGAGCAGAAAACAAAGATTTCGGTAGCATCGGAGAAGCCGAAGCGTGCAGGGATCCAATTGACCCAGGAATTGTTCGGCGTGTGCGCGATGAGGATGATAAACATCGCCAGCCCGCGGAAAAAATCAAGGCGCGGGTCGCGTTGGGATTGGACAGCCGGCGGCCTAGAATTTTTCTGCATAATCGTTGACCTGAATTTCGCATGTGATGACCGTAAAGGCCGATTCATGAAGAGCTGCTGAAAGCGCGGCTTCGAATGTCTCCCGCGACGCAACGCGCCAGCCCCTGCCACCAAGCGCGCCCGCAATATCTTCGAAACGGCTCCGACCAAGCTCGACCCCGCGCCGCGCAAGACCCGCTTGAGCCTGTTTCAACTCGATGAGCGCCAGGCTTTCATCCTGCAAAACGACGATGATGACCCGCGCGCCCTGGTCGCGCAGTGTCGCCAACTCGCCCAGCCCCATCTCCAGCCCGCCATCGCCGAGCACGGCGACAACTGGCAGATCGGGCCGTGCTATCCTAGCGCCGGCTGCCAGTGGTACCGCCGCGCCCATCGTGCAGAAACCGGCCGATTGAATAAGCCCAAGGGGCTTGCGTATTTTCATCTGCTGGCTGAGCAATATACGATGCGCGCCGCTATCGGCTGTGATGTAAGCATTTTCCGGAAGGGCTTTTTGAAGCACGTCGAAGACCGCGTGCGGCCCCCATTCCGGCGGCGGCGCGAAGAGTGTATCAAGGCGGGCGCGCGCAGAGGCGGGTTCGCCGCCCGGCCAAGTTGGCGGAACGGTCTGGCTGGCAAGGACATGGTTGAGCGCATCGACAAGGGAATGGGGCGAGGCTTCGGCGAGAAAGGATGCAGCGTGCATGCCGTGATCGGCGGGACAGCTGGAAAACTCGACGATCTCGGCGCCGGGCGAAAACGGATCGATCCAGCCAGCGCGCATCTCGATAGGATCATATCCGGCCAGCAAGACCAAATCCGCAGACGCAATGATCGGCAGCAGCGCCTTATCCGCCAGTGGCGAGAGCCCTGCCCCGCCAAGCGAAAGCGGATGGGTTTCATCCACCAGCCCCTTGGCCTTATAGGTGGTCACGAGCGGGGCGCCCGTTGTTTCCATCAGCCGGAGGATGGCCTCCCCTGCCCCGTCTCGTACGGCTTCGAGACCGGCGACAATGAGCGGACGCTCGGCATGGCGGATCATCGCGGCTATATGAGTTACGGCCTCGCTCGCGGGATCGGTGCGGGTTTCGAGCTTTCGCGCGGGCATCGCGGCGCTCAAGGAGTCAGCCGAAACTGCCGCCGCCGTATCTGGGGAAAGCTGAATCAGCACCGGTCCCATCGGCGCGCGCATCGCAAGCCGTATGGCGCGCGCCGCAGTTGCCCCAGGCCCATACCGCTCAATCTCGAAGCTGCCTTTGACGAGCGGTTGCAATAGCGCGGTTTGATCCAAAATCTGATGCGTATAGCGCCCCCGAAGGCCGTGCTCGACCACGCCGGACACCACGATCAGCGGCACGCGCTCCTGATTTGCATCGGCGATCCCGTTGACGGCATTGGCGAGACCCGGGCCGAGCGTCGTCACGAGAAGGCCAGGCGTGCCTGTAACGGCAAACGCTCCAGCCGCCATGATTGCTGCCGCCGTTTCATGCCGACAGAGGACGAAGCGGATACCCGCCGCCTCTAGAGCGTCGATCAGCGTAACCACTTCGCCGCCCGGCATTCCGAACGCATGGCGGACGCCATGAGTGTGAAGCGTGCGGGCGACGAGATCGGCTGTTCTTGTCATTGGATCGATCCGGGCCCGGGTGTTTAGAGATGGGCGTCAGGGGAGAAGGAGCGAAGGGGAGCAACGCGATCCCCGAACTTTATCAGCCGAGGCGAGCCTTGACCACTGCGCCGCCTGCGAGAGCGAAAAGCAGATGGCCGACGAGCGAGGCCCAAGTCAGCGGGATGAACCCCAGGAAAGGCGGAAATCCTGCGGCGAGATGAGCCATGATGTACAGCGCGAAGACCCAAAGGCAGACCCCATAACCGAGCGCGATGCCCCACCAGGGCAGAAATGGCGCAATGGTGCGGGCGACCGGTAAGGCGATGAAGATATAGGCGAAAGGATAGCCGACCAGCCCGACGAAAAAGTGAATGGCTTCCGCGAGCAGTCTGTCGCTCAGACCGAAGACCGACTGGACCAACACAGCCGGTTCGAGCGGCCCTCCGACCCATAAAGGCGTGATCGCCCGCGCCCAGGTCTCCCAGACGATTTCAGACGCCAAGCCCGCGAGCAGGATTGTAACGACGATCTTGCTGTAACCCGCTCCCGATCCGGAATTCGATAACTCCGCCGTCTGTATGTTCATGCTCCATCACCTTGTTCTTGTGCCCGTCTCGGCATGCCTTTTGCAAACTTTGTCCGCAAACTCCCACCGCGCTTTGCTAGGCGTTTGCGGGCACGCTATCAGTTTTTCGCGATCAGGCCAGACCATTTCTGATTGGCTTCTTTGATGTATTGATCGGGTTTTTTCGCCCATGTCTTTTGTACCGAGCGGTCGTAATTGAGATAAAGCTTGCCGTCGCGAATCGCCCAGGCATCGGGTTCGATCTTGACAAGATAGCCTTGTGCAACGCCATAGGCGCAATAGCCCCCGTAAACGGGCGTATATTTTGCGGGATCGGCCTCGAACAGAGTCTTGTTCTCGGCGCTGGCGAAATGCCATTTCGCCCCGCCATGCTCGGCAGCGAATTCGGGGTTGCCCTTGCGGGGCGCGCCTTCCGTGAAATACGCGACCGGATCATATCCTTTGATTGCCGCGCCGTTCGCGCTGTCGAGCGTGTTGATAGGATTCTGCGCGCTCTTTGCCTCTGGCGCGAATTGAATAGTTGCCACCGCACCCATAGCGATCAGCGCGGCAAGGACGACACGTCTAACCAAAACTTTCATGAACCTGTTCTCCTTATGGTCATGCACATTTAAATCAGCCTGACGAGCACGGTGTGATCCGAATTCGGACCCGAAGGCGGAGGCACGCGCGCCGGCCCGCTCTCGAGTCGCGCTCTGATGAATGTTTCGAAGCGATCCCGATGCCGCAACTCGCCGCGCATTGCCGCTATCGCGCGCAGAGAGGGGAAGTCTTGGCTCCGGATCGCGACCGCCATCAACGAGCGAAGGAAAACATCCCGCTGCGCGTGGCTCCCACCGATAACGGGCAAGCGTTTTGCCATTTCGGCAAGGCAGATCCCCGAGCGAGCGCAAGGGCCGGGCATCTGCAGAAGCGCTTCCGCGAAGCGCCACCCGATATAGCGGCTGACCCGCGCCTGATCGCAATCCTCGGTCTTGCGTTGACGCAGCGCTTCAACGAGTTCTTCCGCCGACAGCAAATCACCCGAGGCGATCAGTTGTATGCTACCGTTCATGTCCTACCTTCTTC
>CAYVJO010000221.1:0-2947 GCA_964451735.1 uncultured Hyphomicrobiaceae bacterium
CGCGTCCGCCACAGCCGCGCCCGACTTCGGGGCCGCCCAGCTCCATGGCGAAGACGCCGTCACGCTTGAAGCAGACATCGCCGATAGCGACTTGCGCGCCTTCCAGCTTCTTCTTCGACGAGGTCTCGATGATCGTTGGGCATGCGCGTCCGCCAAAGAGCAGTGAAGTGGTGTCGCTCTTGGGGTCGCAGCCTATCAGAAGGACGCGCTTGCCCTGCTGCGCCATCATGTAGGAGAGGTTGGCGAGGGTGAAGCTCTTGCCGATACCGCCCTTACCATAAATGGCGATAATCTGCGTTTCCTTTTTCGGCTTGTCCAGCGCATCTTCAGCGTCCGCCCCGATGTACTCTGCGTAATCGACAGGCGCATCGTCGCTGGCTTTGCCTCCTCGGCGCGAATTCACGTCGAAAATCGTCGTCATGAGGCAAGTCTCCAATCCAAAATCATTTTGAGGCAGGCCGAGTCTTCGAACGCGGTTCGATAGGCGCGTTCTGCCTGATTTGCCGGGCTTCGATGAGTTATGAGGCCGTCGAGCGAGAGCTGACCGGCCTCCGCCATCTGCTTTACGGCAATCAAGTCGCCGGGTTGCCATTGGGCAGCCACGGTAAGCTTGGTTTCGCGCATGAAGGCCGGCGGGAAGGTGAAGCTGAGCGACTGTTCGTAAAAGCCCGCCAGCACGATTTCGCCACCGCGCGCTGATCGCGCGATCAGGCTGTCGAGCAGGGCGGGTGCGCCGCTGACGTCGCAGATGGTCTGGTAATCGCGGCGCTCGTCCTCGGCCGGATCGATGATGCGATACCCCAAGGCGCCTTCTCGGCGGGCGGGGTTGGTTTCCCATACGACAGGGTTGCCGCCTTTCGCGCAAGCGATGCGGGCAATCAGCCGTCCCAGGGTTCCATGACCGACGATCAGGTCGGGAAGGCCGTTCCTTGCGATGACGACGGCATGGTAAGCCGTTGCGCCGAGCGCGAGCAGAACGCCTTCTTCCGCCAGCGTATCTGGCAAGGGCAGAACTTTGGCTCCATCGACGACAACGCGCGACGACGCTCCGCCAAACAGGCCGCGCACGGGCCCGTAGCAATTTGCGCCAGGGACGAAAACACGCTCGCCAACGCTCCGGCCCGAATCAGGGCCAGCCTCGGCAATCCGCCCGACCGACTCATAGCCGGGCACGAGGGGATAACCCATTCCCGGGAAATCCGGCATACGGCCCGTCCACAAGAGACGCTCTGTTCCGGTGCTGATCCCCGTCCATTCCATGTCCACGACCACATCGGCATTGCCTGGCGCGGACAATTCGAGTGCGCCGAGCACCATATGGTTCGGCTTCTCGAATATCACGGCTAGGCTTTCCATATGCGGCCTCCCCTTTGCTCGTTGGTTGCTTTCCATTTGAGCAATTGCATATGTGTAAGGTTAACTTGACACACAAAACTGTCAATACAAATTGCCACCGGGAGATGCATTTCTAGGGCGTGCGATCACAAGATTCGTCAGAAGGGGCCGCCGGGTCGGCAGCGCGCGGATGTCGGAAAACCCCGCCTCTTCCAGGAGCGCTGAGATTTCGGGAACGCTTCGCGGCCGTCCCCGCCCCATAGCGAACAGATAAAGGCCGAAATAGGCGTCGCTCGCATTTCGCGCGCCCCTCACCCCCGACATGGTTTCCGCGATCAGTATGACGCCGCCTGGCGCTATCGCCCGGCGCGCCGCTTTCAGGATCTTGAGTGCGACAGTGTCGTCATGATCGAGAAGAATTCTAATGAGTGTGACAAGATCGACGCTCTCGGGCAGCGGATCGTACAGAAAATCGCCCCCTAGCGCTTGGGCGCGGTCTTCGAGGTCAGCGGCTGCAAGCCTTTCTGACGCGCGCCCTGCGACGGCGGGAAGATCGAACAGCGTCAGGCGCAGATCTGGCGCGGCGGCTGCCGCATGAATGAGAAATGTTCCGTCGCCGCCGCCAATATCAAGCAAGCGCTTGTGCCGCCTGAAATCATAGGCTGACAAAATATCGTCCGCGATCAGCCCCAGCGAGGCCGACATAAGCGCGGTATATCCCTCGGTGCTTGCCCTGTCGAGGCTACCGGATGATAAATTGGCTGCATATGGCCAGTAGCGTCCAAGTTCCGTGTTCCAGCGCTCGCCGCGAAGAAGCGCGACCGGATCGCGTAAATCATCGTAGAGCATCCGGTGATGCTCGACCATAGCCCCGATGCCCGGATTGCCGTGGAGAGCGGCTCCCAGCATCCCAAGTCCATAGCGTCCGCCGCTGCGTCTTGTCACAAGACCGAGAGCTTGCGCGCCCGACAATAATCGCCGCATCGCCTCTTCCGGCATTTCGCATTGCCGGCCGAGGTCTTCTGGTGTTTGCGGAGCGTCCCAAAGCCTCTCGAAAAGCCGCAAACGAATGCAGGCGGCTAAAATCTGTGAATAAACGAAGCCGGCGCAAAGATCGAAAAGAGCGTTCGCCTGGCGGCGAGCGATCGGGCGGGTGAGCGGAAATACAGACGCCCAGCGCTGAAAAGCTGGACGCGCCAGAGTTCTGTCCCGGAGCTTGTACAGACGGTCGAGCCAGCTTGCGCGCCCTCTCAACACGCCTGCCGTTTGGCTGTCTCTGGAAGGTGTGGGCTGCTCATCTTGAGCCACTCCGCCGGCAAGTGGATCAGGCAGCGATGGCCTGTTCTGGTTATTGTCGCTCCGCCTGCTGGCTGTAAGGTCGGTCATGACCGATCTCTCATTGTAAGTTTTTTCTGACACTTTATACTGTCAATTAAAATGGACAATTGATGCGCCTTGCGTCAATGGCAATTGGAGATTGCGCGATAGATGGGAAGCGGCCGTGTCGTCATAATCGGAGCCGGCGTGGGGGGGCTCGCGGCTGCCGTGGATCTGCTATCTGGCGGCCATGGCGTGCTTGTGCTCGAACGGGGCGCCTCGCCAGGCGGCAAGC
>CAYVJO010000221.1:2957-3380 GCA_964451735.1 uncultured Hyphomicrobiaceae bacterium
GCCATCGACGCCGGGCCGACCGTCTTCACCATGAAGTGGGTGTTCGAGGCATTGTTCGAGCGGGCGGGGCAGTCGCTGTCGGACCATCTGAAACTGCGCCAGGCCAAAACGATTGCGCGTCACGCCTGGCAGGATGAGGCGCAGCTCGATCTGTTCGCTGACGCTCGCCGATCCGCCGAGGCTATTGCCGCTTTCAGCGGACCGCGCGACGCCGCCGGTTTCCTGCGCTTCATCGAAGAAGCCCGCTCGATATACGAGACACTTGAGGAGCCGTTCATCAAAAGCGGCAAACCCAATCTGCCGCAGCTTATCGGACGTGTGGCGGCCAGATCGCCCGGGGGGCTGTTGCGAATCCAGCCCTATAGCTCGCTCTGGAGCAGGCTTGGCACGTATTTCCGTGATCCGCGCTTGCGTCAGCTTTTT
>CAYVJO010000221.1:3390-3668 GCA_964451735.1 uncultured Hyphomicrobiaceae bacterium
CCGCTACTCAACCTATTGCGGCTCATCACCCTTCCTGTCCCCGGCAACTTTGATGCTGATTGCCTCAGTCGAACAGCAGGGCGTGTGGATCGTTGATGGGGGTATGCGCAGGATTGCGGACGCTCTGGCCGCACTCGTTACAACCCGTGGCGGCGAGATCCGGACGAATACACATGTTGATGAGATCGTCGTAGCCGGAGGGCGCGCGCGGGGTGTGCGGCTTAAGAGCGGAGAAACGATCGAGGCCGAAGCCGTGATTTGCAACGCCGATGTCAATG
>CAYVJO010000221.1:3678-4100 GCA_964451735.1 uncultured Hyphomicrobiaceae bacterium
CGCGGCGGCGCCTGTTCCCACAGCAAAGCGTTCATTGTCGGCCATGACCTGGGCCATGACTGCCCGGACATCGGGAGCCCCCCTGCTGTATCACAATATATTCTTTGCCGATCAGTATGCTCGGGAATTCGAGGATATTTTCCGTCATCGGCGCATCCCTCGTCAGCCTACGGTCTATATCTGCGCGCAGGATCGCTCCGACGAAGACAGTCCTGTCGGCGAAGGTGAAGAGCGGCTGTTTATGATCGTCAACGCGCCGCCTACGGGCGACACCCAAACATTCGACCAAAGGGAGATTGAGCGATGCGCAGCATCGGCATTCGACACTCTCAGCCGCTGCGGACTTCGGATCGAGATGAGGCCGGAAGCGGCCATAGCGACGACGCCTGCGGATTTTCATGCGATGTTCCCGGCGACGGGGG
>CAYVJO010000221.1:4110-5544 GCA_964451735.1 uncultured Hyphomicrobiaceae bacterium
TACGGTCAGGCGTCCCACGGATGGCGGGCCTCCTTTCAGAGGGCGCCATCGCGGAGCAGTCTCCAGGGGCTTTATTTCGCCGGAGGGAGCGCCCATCCGGGGAGTGGTCTGCCGATGGCGGCGCTATCGGGACGGCTTGCAGCCCAAGCCGTTCAGGAGGACTACGCTTCACGCATCCTGTTCCACCCGGTGGCTATGCCTGGTGGTATGTCGACGGCCTGAGCGACGACGGCGATTACGGCATCACGCTGATCGCTTTCGTCGGCAGCGTATTCTCGCCTTATTACGCTTGGTCGGGCCGGCGCAATCCCGAGAATTTCTGTTCACTCAATGCCGCCCTTTACGGCAAGCGCGGGCATCGCTGGGCCATGACCGAACGCGGACGCGGCGCGATCGACCGCGATGTCTCCTTCTACCGGATCGGCCCAAGCCATCTGCGCTGGGACGGCAACGCCCTGACCGTATGGATCGATGAAATCACCTTTCCGATCCCTTCACGCATCCGGGGTTCTGTTCGCTTGATCCCCCACGCCATGACCGATCGCCGTTTCGTGCTCGACGCGAAGAACCGGCATCGCTGGTGGCCTGTCGCGCCCTGTTCGCGCATCGAGGTCGAATTGGAGCGCCCGGCCTTGACATGGAGCGGCACCGGCTATTTCGACATGAATGATGGCGATGAGCCGCTGGAGGCGGGGTTCCGTTACTGGGACTGGTCGCGCGCCAGCTTCGATCGGGGACGGCGCGCGGCGCTGCTTTACGACGTGATTTCCCGCGATAATCGCCGGCAAAGCCTGGCTCTCAGATCCGATGGCTCGGGCGCTCTGGAGGAGGTCGAGCCGCCTCAAACCGTCAAGTTGGGCAGAACGCGCTGGCTGATGCCGCGCTCGACGCGAGCCGATGGTGAGGAGGGTGCGTCAGTCAGGGCGACGCTTGAGGACACGCCCTTTTACGCCCGCTCAGAGTTAACCACACGGCTTTTCGGGCAAGAGGCGCCCGCAATGCATGAAAGTCTCTCGCTCGACCGATTTCGAACCCAGATCGTAAAATCCATGCTGCCCTACCGGATGCCGCGACGGTTCTTGTAAAAGCCCCTCTCCGGCGTGTTGCGGGATTGGGGCCTGCGCGAGGCATCTTATTGGCCATCGAGTGTGTTTCGGATCGCGTGACCAAGCTCGTCGCTGCTGTAAGGTTTGCGCAGAATGGGGCATTCTGCGTGGTCCTTAGTCAGACTCCGCGCAATATTCTCGGCGAAACCGGATGTGAGTAGAACGACAAGCTCCGGATGGTTTTGCTTGATCCATTCGGCCAAGTCGAAACCGTTCATGCCGCCTGGCATGACAACGTCCGAGAACACCAGATCGACCTTTACGCCCGCCTGCAGAATGGCCTTCGCGTCGATCGCGCTCGCCGCCGGGATGACCTTATAACCGAACC
>CAYVJO010000222.1:0-1353 GCA_964451735.1 uncultured Hyphomicrobiaceae bacterium
ACGCTAACAAAGACGCCGCCTGAAAACCCCATCACCAAAATTCGCGGTTAGCTCATTCTTCCGTTGAGCTGGTTTCCCGTATTAATAGCAATCTAAAATATATTCATTACGCATTCACGCGAAGTTTGCATTCTTGAAGTGAGAAAGAGAATGCAATATCCATGAAAAAATTAGTGCTAACATTTTTGCTGACAGTCCTGATGGGGATCTTTGTGTGGACTCCTGCGTCCTCCGCGCAGGCGCCTTGCACGCCAAACTGGACGGCAAGTGAATATAAGTCGTTTGGAGCCATCCAAAACGAGATTAAAAAGCAATATGGCGATGTGAGAATTCTCCGAGTCGCCCTATGTGGAGAAGGAGGCAGCGCTTATTTCCTGGTTGTTATCATATCAGGAAGAGGTCAGGTGCAGCGAGTGCAGCTTGCAGCATCGAACTAGTGGAGCCTACGATCTCAGTAGTTAGACGGAATGAGCGAACCGGCATCGAAACAAAGGCGAATACATGAGGCTTCTGGTAGTCGAAGATGACCGCGATCTGAATCGCCAACTCGTATCCGTGCTCAGCCAGGCCGGTTACGCAGTCGACTCCGCATTCGACGGCGAAGAGGGTCATTTCCTTGGTGACACCGAGCCTTATGACGCCATAATTCTTGACCTGGGACTGCCCAAACTTGATGGACTGAGCGTTTTGGAGAGTTGGCGGCGTGACGA
Organism: uncultured Hyphomicrobiaceae bacterium; assembly: GCA_964451735.1. Lineage (GTDB taxonomy): Bacteria > Pseudomonadota > Alphaproteobacteria > Rhizobiales > Rhodomicrobiaceae > JAHQVI01. The sequence goes on from CAYVJO010000222.1 coordinate 711, forward strand.
TCGCCGGATGCCAGTGCTGATCCTTACCGCACGGGACCGCTGGAGCGATAAAGTCGCAGGCATCGACGCCGGAGCCGATGACTACGTTGCCAAGCCTTTTCATGTCGAGGAAGTGCTTGCCCGGGTGCGTGCTTTATTGCGGCGCAGCGCCGGTCATGCGAAAAGCGAGCTTGAATGCGGTCCGCTTCGTCTGGATACAAAGCTGGCAAGGGTCACCTTCAAAGGCGTACCCGTAAAGCTCACTTCGCTCGAATACCGCCTTCTGGCCTATCTCATGCACCATCAGGGCCGCGTCGTTCCGCGTCTCGAACTCGTCGAACATCTTTACGAACAGGATTTCGATCGAGACTCGAATACCGTCGAAGTTTTCATTGGACGTCTCAGAAAGAAGCTTTCGGCTGAAATCATCATGACTGTCCGCGGGCTTGGCTATCGCCTTAACTTGCCAGAAGATGAAGCATAATTCGCTTTCCAGACGTCTGTTTTTATCGTTTGCGGTCTGGACGCTGCTCGTTTTACCAGCGACCGCTGTTCTGCTCATATCCCTTTATCGCGACGCGGTGGAGCGCAGTTTCGATGCCCGCCTCAATCAGTATCTCGAATATCTGATCGCCATAAGTTCGCCGGACGAAGGCATCGACAT
>CAYVJO010000222.1:1363-2734 GCA_964451735.1 uncultured Hyphomicrobiaceae bacterium
CTCCTCTGGATGGTATTGGGAAATAAAGTCGCTCGGAGCGGCGCCCCTCACCTTCAAATCGATTTCGCTTGCATCCGAGGCACTGACGCTTCCAAGCCAGGCGGGCTTTGCCCCTGACGAAACCGAAATTCGCAAAGCCTATCTTCCCGGGCCGGATCGGCAATCCTTGAGAGTTCTCGAACGCGAAATCACCATCACACAGCGGGATCAGCAGCGCCGTTACGTTTATGCGGTCGCAGGCGACGCAACGGAAATCGACGCGGAGGTCGGTGCGTTCGCGACCATGCTCGGTATCGCATTTTGCTTTCTTGGCGCAGGCTTGTTGATAGCCACGTTTTTCCAAGTTCGCTACGGCCTGCGCCCGGTTCGGGATATTGGCGAGAAGCTGGCCGCCATCCGGTCCGGGAAGGTTTCACAACTGGAAGGACGCCTTCCGGAAGAGATTAAACCTTTGCAGGAAGAACTGAACGCCCTCATTCAATCGAATCAGGCCATAATCGAACGGGCGCGTACACACGTCGGCAATCTGGCACATGCTCTCAAGACGCCACTAAGCGTTATCACAAACGAGGCAAGAAGCCATGACAATGAGTTCGCGGACAAAATCGCTGTTCAAGCCGAACTTATGCGTGAATACATCACCCATCACCTGTCGCGCGCGCAGGTCGCGGCCCGTGTGAGCATTGTGGGCGGCGTTACAGACGTGAACGAAACGTTGAAAGAATTGACGAATGCCTTGTCACGCATCTATTCGGAACGAAATATCCGCTTTCAAATTGAATGTCCGTACAATGCGAAATTCCGCGGCGAAAAGCAAGATTTACAAGAGATGGTCGGCAATCTGCTCGACAACGCCTGCAAATGGGCCGAAACGAATGTCAGCGTAAACGTTATATTGGAAAAAAGCGGGAAACCATCGAACGCCAAAGAGCTGATCGTGCTTGTTGACGACGATGGGCCAGGTTTGTCTCCACGCGAGTTGGAGACGGTCGTACAGCGCGGCAAACGGCTTGACGAAACCAAGCCAGGATCGGGGCTTGGCCTTTCAATTGTTGCCGATCTCTCTGAAATGTATTACGGCAGTTTCAAATTGCAATCGGCTCCAGCGGGTGGCATTCGCGCCAGACTAACGCTTCCGGCCGCTTGAGCAGTCGCAGAAATGCCGAAATGAACGTTTCACATAATGTTCAGCTTGCCAACAACAAACATGTGATCAAGGCACGTTACTGGCGAATCACTCATCGGCCTAACGGGGGTAATATGAAAATTATCAGATTTCTAGCGGTGGCAGGATTAATGCTCACGCTTTGGGGGTGCGGCCCCGCCGGTAGCCGTCAAGAGGGCGGTACCGTGGTAGGTGCCGTCGCGGGC
>CAYVJO010000222.1:2744-5530 GCA_964451735.1 uncultured Hyphomicrobiaceae bacterium
GCGGGCGGAATAATCGGTAACCAGTTCGGCAGTGGTGCAGGCCGTGCGCTCGCAACTGTCGCTGGCGTCGTGGTTGGCGGTCTCATCGGCAGCGAGATCGGTCGGGACATGGACGAACGTGACCGGCAATATGCTCTCGAAGCCGAATACAGGGCTCTTGAGGAAGATGGAGAACGTCGCTGGCGGAATGAAAAATCAGGCCACTATGGCTACATTAAGCCGCGCAAGTCCTATCGCCGTGCAGGCAATATCTGCCGCGAATATGAACACACCGTCTACATTGATGACGAGCCCGAGACAATGGTAGGCACAGCGTGCCGCCAATCGGATGGAACCTGGCGTCAAGTCGGGTAGCTTATCCAATACATACACATACGTCCGCTATGTGCGCCCGCTCTTTGAGCGGGCGCTTTTTATCGTTTTACAGCGTAGCGCGGCACGTTTTTACTTGATTGCCAGCCTCTCAAGTTTGATATCGTTAAAGGGAAATAAATCACACTGTGCTGACATGCTTATTTGGGTGATTTTTGCTATTTTGACCGCAATGGCGGCCCTTCTAATCGTTGCTCCGCTTTGGAGTGAACGTGAGGAAGGTTATGCTGACTTGCACGATCTCGCTGTCTACAAACAGCAGCTTGCAGAAATCGAAGATGAAAAAGCACGTGGCCTCCTCGGCGAAGCGGAAGCGGAAGCGGCACGGATTGAGGTATCAAGACGCATTTTGCAAGCCGCCGAAAAGGCAGGTACTAGCGGTCGTCCGCTTTCCGCAAGCTTTGCGCCTTATCTTGTGATCGGCCTGATCGCCGTTGTGACCATGGGCGTGTATCTGCACTATGGAGCGCCGCAATTTTCTGACCAACCTCTTGCCGCTCGCATGAAAGCCGACGAGCAGCCCTCGATTGAAGGGCTGGTAGCGCGCGTGGAGGAGCGCCTGAAGTCTCATCCTGATGATGCAACCGGCTGGAATGTGATAGGCCCCGTTTACCTGCGGATGGGACGTTATGCAGACGCTGCGGAAGCCTTTCGAAAGGCCAATGATCTGCTTGGCGAAACGCCCGATAGGCTGGGTGAGCTTGGCGAGGCATTGACCCTGGCCAATAGCGGTGTTGTAACGGGCGAGGCTCAAGCCGCCTTTAGAAAGGCTCTTGCTGGAAACCCCTCGGACGATCGCTCGGAATTCTGGTTGGCTGTGGCGAGTGAGCAGAAAGGTCAACTTTCGGAGGCCGCTCAGCAATATCGGCGACTGCTCGGACGCGAATTGGCGCCAAACGTTAAAAACCTAATCGAACAAAGGATTGCAAATATCGTCGCGCGGATCTCCGGAGAGGACACATCGCTAGCCGAGCGCCAGGCTATGATCGACTCAATGGTCACGGGTTTGGCGGAAAGATTAAAAACAGATGGGTCGGATCTTGAAGGCTGGCTCAAGTTGATTCGCGCTTACACCGTATTGGGTAGGAGGGACGATGCTCAGAGCGCCGTTGAAAAAGCCCGTAACCAGTTTGCCGGTGACCAGAATGCGCTGGGACAAATTGACCAAATGGCGAAAACATTGGGCTTGAAGTCCTGATCGCCGTATAATGATCAATGAGATGGAATGGCAATGACGCGAAAACAACGCAGATCGCTTTTTATCGGCGCAGGTTTGGCGACACTCGGTTTGTCGGCCTTTCTTGTGTTATCGACCCTCAACGACTCGATCGTATTCTTTTACAGCCCGAGCGATGTGGCCGAGAAAACTGTCCAACCAGGAAATCGATTTCGGCTAGGTGGACTTGTCGCCGAAAGTAGTCTGAAACGTATTGGCAACACAGATTTCGAATTCGACATCGGCGACGGAAACCGGACCATCCAGGTTAAATACAGCGGTCTTTTGCCAGATCTATTCCGGGAAGGCCAAGGCGTTGTAGCAGAAGGCACGCTTGATTCTGGTGGCCGGTTCATCGCCGATACTGTGCTGGCTAAACACGATGAAAACTACATGCCCCGCGAAGTGGCGGACGCTCTGAAGAAACAAGGCGTTTGGCAGAATGCAGGCGAACAAGACCAGAAGTTGCCGACGCAGTAAACGGTAACAGGCACAGATCGTGACAATCGAAATAGGACATTTCGCACTTATTTTGGCTTTTGCCGTTGCTTGTCTCCAGTGCGGCTCTGTTGGTTGGAGCTTGCTTTCGGGGAACGAAACGCTAAGGCGCATGGCTGCGCCTGCCGCTTTTGTGCAGTTAGCATTGCTGCTGCTATCGTTTGTCGTTCTGATCCAGGCCTATGTCAGTTCCGATTTTTCAGTCGAAAATGTTTGGGCCAACTCCCATTCTGCAAAGCCCTTGATATATAAAATATCTGGAGCATGGGGAAATCATGAAGGCTCGATGCTGCTTTGGGTCCTCATACTTGCCCTCTTCGGAGCAAGCGTTGCCCTATTCGGTAACAATCTCCCCGCGCGCTTGAAATCCACCGTGCTTGCCGTGCAAGGCACAATTGGTGTTGCATTTCTTGCATTCATCATCACCACCTCGAATCCATTCAATCGGCTCTTTCCTGCCCCATTCGAGGGACAGGGCCTCAATCCAATTCTTCAAGATCCTGCACTCGCGATTCACCCACCCATGCTTTATGCGGGCTATGTCGGCTTCTCGATGGCGTTTTCATTCGCCATTGCCGCATTGATCGAGGGACATATCGGCGCCGCATGGGCGCGTTGGGTTCGTCCTTGGACGCTCGCGGCTTGGATGTTTCTGACGATGGGCATCGCCCTGGGTTCATGGTGGGCTTATTACGAACTT
>CAYVJO010000223.1:0-5170 GCA_964451735.1 uncultured Hyphomicrobiaceae bacterium
AGCAATCCGGCCAGAGTACTGGAATTTTATAATATGCGCAGACACGAGAATGCGGGAGTGCAGCCCAATGCCGCGCATAGAGCGCTCTCGCGGCTGGAAGCTGAGTATGTGGGCAATGTGCTGACCGTAACGCAAAATATCGATCCGCTGCATGAAATGGCCGGCAGCCGAAACCTCATTCACATGCATGGCGAAATCGCCAAGACCCTATGCGCATATTGCGGTCTCAGGAGCGAGTGGGGTGAGGAGGATCTGTCGGTGGAAAGCGTTTGCGCGCGATGCCAGCGGGCGGGCGGCATGCGCCCCGATGTGGTCTGGTTCGGCGAAATGCCCTATCATATGGAGCAAATCTACGAGGCGCTTGGCAAGGCCGATCTGTTTATATCCGTTGGCACGAGCGGAACGGTGTATCCGGCTACCGGGTTCGTGGCCGAGGCTCGCGGGGCGGGCGCGCATACAGTCGAGCTGAATCTGGAACCCTCCGGTGGCGCGTCACGCTTTCACGAATGCAGGCATGGCCGGGCTACTCAGATTGTTCCTGCTTATGTGGGATGGCTTCTTGCCGGTTGAGCGAGCCAGTGGTTAGACTGAGGCGCTGTCTGGGCTCAGTTGCCGCCAATCACAGAATTCACGACGCTGAATTTTTTCGACACCGTATCGGCGAGTTGCTCGAACTGGGCTTTGTCATCCCCGATCGAAAGGATGCGCTGGCAATTGGGCGCGCAGTGATATGAATGCCGAGCCGCTCCCTTATAGACAGTGACTTGCCGCGAATTCGCTTCCCGCACATCAAGCTTGGCGTTGAGTATCTCTCGGTCTTCGGCGTCAAGCGCAATCAGATTTGTCGTACCGTATGATTTTCCGGTTACGATAAGCAGCCGACGTCCCTGTATTGCGACATCGGCAACAGCTGGGTTGCCGATGATAATCTGCACGGCGTTTGTATCGAGCCGGATAAGACGCGCCTGATCGACTATAATATCGATTACGCTAGTATCCTCTGCTCTGACAGGCCACGCCGTGCTGATTGCAAAAAACGACAGTGCACTGATGAGAACGCGAAGAACCGACATGTAGGACGCCCCGGAGTTAAGCCAACATCGCGATTGAAGGCTTAACCGGTAAACGAAGACTTAAAAGCCGCGTCCGTAAAAATACGGCTCTTATTTCTTCCCGCTTTTCGCCGGGGCCTTCTTATCGACAGGCTTTGCAGCAGTTTTCGCGGCTGGCTTTTTGTCAGCTGCTGCGGCTTTCGGCGCGGGCTTTGCAGGCGCTTTGGCTGGAGCCTTAGCGGCTGCTTTCTCCGGAGCCTTGGCAGGCGCTTTTGCTGGGGCTTTGGCAGCCGTTTTGGCTGGCGCCTTAGTCGCTGCCGCTGTTGCAGTTTTCGTGGGCGCCTTGGCAGCGGGCTTAGCAGCAGCCTTGGGCGCCGGTTTCGATGCGCTCTTAGGCGCTTTCTTCACTTCAGCCATGGTACAAATAATCTCCCATTCTTCTTTCGTCACAGGTTGCACCGAGAGGCGTGACTGTTTCACTAGCGCCATCCCGGCAAGACGCGGCTCCCTTTTTATTTCGGCCAGAGTTACAGGCCGAGGGAGCGGCGATTCCGCAGCTATATCCACGCAAAACCAAGTGTTGGTATTATCCGTCGAGTCAGCATGTGCATCGGCGATAACTTTAACAAGACCCACGATGCTCTTTTCATCGACCGAATGATAAAAGAATCCAAGGTCGCCGCGCTTCATGGCAAGCATATTCAGCTTGGCCGTATGATTCCGCACGCCGTCCCACTCTTCGCCTTTCTCGCCCCTCTTGACCTGATCGTTCCAGGACCAGGTTGCCGGTTCGCTCTTAAAAAGCCAATACGCCATTGCCCCAGCGCTTACGAATCAAAAAATCTGTAAAACACTATGCTTTTCACAAGCATATAGCACGCGTCTCCTGAAAGATTATACAGTTTTCAGGAGACTCGTGCTTAGTTGGACTCAAAATTTCTGGGAATGCGAGACAATTTTATCAGTCGGAGATCGGCATGAAAGAAGCGCCTATTATCGCTCCGGATTTATCCGCCTGCAGAAGAACGGCGATACTGTCGAAGTCATTTCTATCAGGAATTTCAACGTTTAAGCTTTCTTCCTGGCCTGACCATCTGCCTGCCGGTAACAGCTCGCGAACGACATTCGTATAGGTGACTTTGCGCCCTGCATTCTCTCCGTTGCCAATTGCAACGTCTACAGATCGATTATAGCACGCGACCCAGAGTTGACCGGAGCGATAGACGCCATCTTGCGGGGCAGCGCCGACAGAAAGACGCAGTAAATCGCCATCCTTATTCATAGAAACGCTAACGCTCGATTTTTCGAGCATTCCAGCGGTCTCGGTCATGGCCGCTTCCACTGCGCTGGGACGGCTGCCGACCACATGAGCGACGCCGTTCACGACGAGCTGAGGCGTGTAGATCTCACGGTCTCCCCGCGCCTCCGCGTAATCATATTGCCGCTTATTGAACGTATCGCTCGCAAGTGTGTCTTTCCAGCCGAGATGGTCCCAGTAGCTCACAGGAAAGCTGAGCGCGAGAATATTGTCTCGCTTGGACAGTTCATTCAAAAGCATGTCGGCAGGAGGACATGAGGAACAGCCCTGGCTCGTAAACAGTTCCAGAACCGCAAGGCGTTTTGACGGCTCAGCCGCAGCCCCAGCCCAACCGCTCAACAAGACAATAGCCCCGATCACCAGGAGGCGGGCGGCCCACGATCGATGTCTTGTTTCAGCAATTGCCTGCAAGCACATTTCGAACTTCATGAGTTTTCAAATCCTTACACCGCACTCCAGAAGTAATATCTTGTTTTGGACCTTCAAATGCCAGTCACGAGTGGGTGAGTTTACACGCCGCCGTAACAGCGGCGCGGCTTCGGCGTACCCGTTTCGCAGCGCCTACGCCGCGGCGGCAAGACCTCGAAGCACATAATGAAGGATGCCGCCATTGCGGAAATAATTCAGCTCATCGAGCGTGTCGATCCTGCACAATAGTGGCGTCTCCCTGACCGATCCATCGGCGCTCTTGATCCTAGCCGTAAGCCAGGCGTGCGGCTTTAACTCGCTCAAGCCGGCAATGGAAATCGTTTCGCCGCCAGTGATCCCAAGGCTTTGCCACGATGAGCCTTCCTCGAAGACAAGCGGCAAGACACCCATCCCGACGAGATTGGAGCGGTGTATGCGCTCGAAGCTCTCCGCGATCACCGCACGGACGCCGAGCAGCCTCGTGCCCTTGGCGGCCCAGTCACGGCTTGAGCCCGTCCCGTACTCCTTGCCCGCGAAGATGACGAGTGGCACGCCTTCGCGGCGATAGCGCATGGCCGCCTCGTAAATCGGCAAACGCTCGCCGCTCGGATGATGCATCGTTACACCGCCTTCCGTCCCTGGCACCATCTGGTTCTTGATTCGGATATTGGCAAAAGTGCCGCGCATCATGACTTCATGATTGCCGCGCCGCGATCCATAGGAATTGAAGTCACGAGGGGGCACCTGATGCTCGATCAGGTAATGGCCTGCCGGCCCCTCTTTCTTGATGGCGCCTGCGGGCGAGATATGGTCGGTCGTGATGGAGTCGAGGAAAAGACCAAGCACGCGCGCTTCCTCAATGTCCCGAATATCCGAAGGCTCCATAGAAATGTCTTCGAAATAGGGCGGGTTCTGAACATAGGTCGAACCGATGTTCCAATCATAGGTCAGGCTGGCCGTCGCCGATGATCCCATCGCCTGCCAGCGTTCGTCGCCTTTGAAGACATCGCCATATCGGCTCTTGAACATATCCGGCGTAATGGTCTGGCGGATGATCTGGGCGATTTCCCTGGAGGATGGCCAGATATCCTTCAGGTAGACAGGCTTGCCCTGCGGGTCCGATCCGAGCGCCTCGGTCGTCAGATTGACATTCATCGAACCTGCAATCGCATAGGCGACGACGAGCGGCGGCGAGGCAAGATAATTGGCTCGCACGTCCGAGTTGACACGGCCCTCGAAATTGCGGTTGCCCGATAGAACGGCCGCCGCGACGAGATCCGCCTGGCCAATCGCCTTTGAAATTGCTTCGGGAAGCGGGCCGGAATTTCCAATGCAGGTCGTACAGCCATAGCCGACGAGATCGAAGCCGAGTGCATCGAGATCGGCTTGCAAGCCGGATTTCGTCAAATAATCCGTAACGACCTGACTGCCAGGCGCGAGTGAAGTCTTGACCCAAGGCTTTACAGTGAGCCCTTTGGCGCGAGCATTCCGGGCGACAAGTCCGGCCGCAATGAGGACGCTCGGATTCGAAGTGTTCGTACATGAGGTAATGGCAGCGATAACGACATGGCCATCGGCGACTTCATAGTCCGCGCTTTCGACCACAGCGGACTTGCCTAGGACCGCTGACGGCGCGCCTCCTTCGGAGGTCATCTCGGCTGCTTCGCTTCCCGGTTGATAGCCACGGATTTCGGCGAGGGCGGAGGTAAAGCTTTCAGGGACGCTTGCCAACGAGACGCGATCCTGAGGGCGTCGCGGTCCTGCAAGACTTGGCTCCACGGCGCTGAGATCAAGCTCCAGCGCCTCAGTGAAAACGGGGTCCGCTATGCCGTCTTCACGCCACATTCCTTGCGCCTTCGCATAGGCTTCAACAAGGGCGATCCGATGTGGATCGCGGCCAGTCGCCGTCAGATAGGCCAGCGTGTCGGTGTCTACGGGGAAAAAGCCGCAGGTCGCACCATATTCGGGTGCCATGTTGCTGATGGTCGCCTGATCTTCGAGCGATAGCTTGCCAAGGCCCTCGCCGAAAAACTCGACGAATTTGCCGACAACACCTTTTTTGCGCAAAATCTGCGTTACGGTCAGGACGAGATCGGTCGCGGTGATCCCTTCGGGCAGCCTGCCGGTCATTCGGAAGCCGACGACCTCAGGGATCACCATCGAGATGGGCTGACCGAGCATCGCGGCTTCCGCCTCGATGCCGCCGACGCCCCAGCCGAGCACGGCAAGGCCGTTGATCATCGTCGTATGGCTATCCGTGCCGACGAGGGTGTCCGGAAATGCTTGGGTGACGCCGTCCCCGATGTCTTTCGTCCAGACGGTTTGCGCCAGATATTCGAGATTGACCTGATGGCAGATGCCCGTGCCAGGCGGCACGACGCGGAAATTGTCG
>CAYVJO010000223.1:5180-5516 GCA_964451735.1 uncultured Hyphomicrobiaceae bacterium
GCGCCTGCGCCCCAGCGGAGGAACTCGTAACGCTCCTTGTTGCGCAGATATTCCATCTCGACATTTGTCTGAAACGCCAAACCGTTACCGAAAGCGTCCACCATGACCGAATGATCGATGACGAGATCGACAGGTACGAGCGGATTGATCTTGGCCGGATCGCCGCCCATGATCTGCATCGCATCGCGCATCGCTGCCAGATCGACGACGGCGGGGACTCCGGTGAAATCCTGCATGAGCACGCGCGCCGGGCGGAAAGCGATCTCGCGTTCGGAGCGCTTATCGTTGACCCAAGCCGCCATCGCCTTGATGTCGTCAGCCGTCACTGTTTGTCCG
>CAYVJO010000224.1:0-251 GCA_964451735.1 uncultured Hyphomicrobiaceae bacterium
CCGCATCGGTTGCCTCAGCGAAGATCTGCCGGGGCTTTCCTTTCTCTGGCCTTATGCTGGCAGCGAGCGGACTTTTTCCATTGAGCTGGCCGTGAAGATCGAGAGATGTCAGAACGTTGTTCCGGCGCTGCGCCGTGAACTTGACGTTTTTCAAAGCCGTATCGAAAAATCCGACAATGTTTCCGATCTCAGCGTCTATGTCCAGGTCGCCGGCGTTATCGGGAAGTTGCGGCTGATTTTCAATAATTTTT
>CAYVJO010000224.1:261-1773 GCA_964451735.1 uncultured Hyphomicrobiaceae bacterium
CGAGAACAAAGACCGGAAAAAGCGACGTCCATCATAGGAGGTTCCCGTCAGCTTCACTTTCCAGTTGCCGCCTCCTGTGCGCTGTCCCTTCAACTCCATTTGCGTTTGAAGATTTAGAGAAACGGCCGGAAAGTGAAAAGCGACTGGTTGCCGGTTCTCGTTCAACCGCATTGCTCCGCGCACGGTTAGATCATCGCCGAGCAGGTTGATATTTGTCAGCTCGTAGCCCGCGTCGTCCATCTTCTCGACGTCGAGATTGAGCACAGCACGCTGGCCAGGCGGTTTTCGCCACCCAAGGCTAGCCATGAGAATATCACATTCGCTGAGGTTGAATTCGGCGTGCAGACGCGGCGTTTTCGCCTCACGGAAATGAATGGTGAGTTCGGCCGCAGCCGCTCCTTGGATCAAATGCTCGATATTCAAACCAAGCGTAGCGCGTGCCTTGTCATCGAGAACAGTGCGCAAGCGAAGCGGTGGCTGGCGGTCTGATGGTGCGTCAAAAATTCGTTGCCAGGCGGCAAGCACAGGCACGCCGTTGACGTTTATCTCTCCCCGCGCCTCAATTGCTTTTTCCGATACGTCGAAATTGACCGAACCGCCTTGTATTCCAAAACCTTCAGAGACATTGGCCACGCGCAAACTGTTCACATTCGAACGGCCATTCAACCTCATATCCTTGAATTTGAGATTCCTGTACATGGGCATGGACAAGCTGAACGTGCTCGAAACGCTGGCGTTGATATCCGGCAGAGGCGTTTCAAGAGCGCTGACATAGCCCAACTTTGGGTGGTCCAGCAGGCTCAATACAGCCGAAGCGCTCGCCTCGCTCTTAAAATGAACTTCGCCATTGGGAACATCAGGACGCATATCACCGACAATAAACTGTCCATCCCCGAACTGGATCGTTTCTCCGGAAGGTGCAACGATCTGTCCGCCAGGCGCATCAAAAAAGAAACGCTGGCCAGCCAACCGCGCCACGCCGTTGGCGATGCGAATTGGCGGAAGGCCCGCTACGTAATGTATGTCCATATCCTCAAGGTCGAGGCGTAGATCGACGGCGTCCGGCGGCAAGCTTGCGCCGGACGCAAGGCTGGCCAGAAGGTCTGCCGGGATGTCGATTTCCAAAGCGCCGCTTGCAATCCGCCCGCCCGGTATCCGCTCGCCTATCCATTCACGCGCTCCATGCGCGACGAATTTCGGCCAAATGAGTTTGAAAAAGGCAATTGGCATCGGGCTGATCTGGCCGGATAGCTGGATTGCGGGTGAGGCTCTCCCCTGTTCGAAACGACCAGCAAGGGAGATATTGGCATCCGCCGCCTGTATCAGGAAACGGTCGAGCGAAATAGCGCCGCGCGAGGGATCGTACTCGCCCCTGGCATCCACTCCATCCAAGGCAATGACTGGCAAGCCGAATTGCTCTGCGCCAAGAGCAACATCGTCTGCGCCAAACTGGAATGCCCACGCGCCGCTTTCGCGCTGCCGTTTTAGCGTGCCCGATATTTTGACGCGGCT
>CAYVJO010000224.1:1783-5509 GCA_964451735.1 uncultured Hyphomicrobiaceae bacterium
CCCCCAGCGCACATTTGATTCCGTTAGCGTTATAAGCCCTTCTTCCCGCGAATATGTGAGGTAAAGATCTCCTCCATCGATGACGGCGGAATGATATTTGTCCCACGGCGCGTAAAACTCGCCCTGCTTCAGGGCCGCTTCAATCTTACCGCTCAATATATCGCCATTATTGGCCAGCACCAGATCGGCTGAAAGCGTAACTGGCATATTCCACATGGCCGGCAGGCGGAATTGAGGGAATTCGCTGCCAAAAGAGCGCGGCACCAAGTCCTGAACGCCGATATTAAGGGAAAGTTCGCCGGAATTGTAATCCTGGTCGATCTCGAAATTGAACTGAAATGTTTCGTTGGGTGACTGGACCGCGACATTGCCGACAATTGCACTACCCTTGTCGCGATGCCTGAAATCGATCTCGGCGTCTGGAATGACCCAGCGTCCGATCTGCTCACCACGATCGAAGTAGACATAGGCGTCACGCAAGCCGAAGCTCGTGAGATATGCGGACTGCCCCCCCCTTATTTTTGAAAGCAGAGCTGTAAAGCCATGGGTCAAGTTGACGGCGCGCCCTCGCGTCTGGCGGATCAGACCTTCCTTTTCGAGTGTCCCGGCAAGGGCAGCATCAGGCTCGTCCTGCTTGTGGAGCAAGGTGCGGGAATCGGTTGTCGCTTTCCAGGACTGCGGGGATTTCTGCGCTGTCGCCTGTAGATCGCCCTTGGAATCTCGCGGGTCGGCGAAAGAGAGCGCAAAACCGCGTTCTTCAGAATATTGCAGATAAAAGCGCGCGCCGATCAATTCGATGTGGCTTGCAGCGAAACGGCCGGTAAGCAACGCGCCCAGGCTGACTTTTCCTGAAGCGAAAGGGGATTCGGCAACGGGGCTGTCTTCTTCATCCAGAAGCCGCACATCCGCGAGCCGCAATTCGATGCCCAAACCATTTTTCGAACGGCGCAAGACAGCGTCACCTACGTCGAATCGAAAATCTGACAGATTGCTGTTCACCGCCTTCTCGATCGGCGTCACAAGAAAGCTCAAGGACAATGGCGAATAGGCGAGCCTAGCGTGCAGCGCCGCAAAAGCGCCTGCAATCAAAACACTCACGATGACCGCTACGCGTAAAGCCATCCTCGCGCAAAAGCGTGTCGCAGCCTTTGCACGCGATGCGAAAGCGCCGCCCATCTGGTATTTGCCAAATGGCACGATCGCATTGGATCGTCCTGCCTCAGACCCATAAGGGCGCAGCCGGGTGTTGTTTGGATTTCTAGGTTCTATGGCCTTGCCGCCTCTCATATCCTGCTTGGACCGAAACTCGTACCATGTTTGCCATACGGACATCTGTCCGCAGAATGGCGCGCGATCTTCGCTGAAGTGCTGCATCCGAGCAAGGCACAGCTTTTTGAACCGTCAAAAGCTGTGCATGACAATACTGAAAAACACCAGATAAAATTGGTCTTGATGATCGACACGGCTCATTCGACTATACATTTATCTGACAGTGTAAAATCGACCAAAGGAAGGCCATCCGATCCATGCTCAAAGAAGGCGATAAGGCTCCGGCATTCGAACTGCCGCGGGACGGCGGTTCAAGAGTGAAGCTAAGCGCATTCAAAGGCAAGCCCGTCGTGCTTTACTTTTATCCGAAAGATGACACTTCTGGATGCACGAAAGAGGCAATCGGCTTCAGTGAAAAGATCGATGACTTTCACAAAGCCGGTGCCGAGATTATTGGCGTATCGCCCGATCCCGTGAAGTCTCATGACAAATTTCGGGACAAGCACGGGCTCAAGGTGATTCTCCTGGCCGATGAAGAGAAAACGGCAATCGAAGCGTACGGCGTATGGGCGGAGAAGAAAATGTACGGACGCAGTTATATGGGGGTGGACAGGTCAACATTTCTGATTGGCAAGGACGGAAACATTAAAAAAGTCTGGCGGGCCGTGAAGGTGCCGGGCCACGTCGATGAGGTTCTTGCCGCCGTCAAGGAGATTTAGCGGTTAACCGCATCCGTCCACTGAGAGCTGGCTGAGATCTCAGCCAGCGTTTCTTTTTTCTTGTTCGCTCAAAACAGAAGTGCGAACGTTACGCACGTTGCACAAGGAGTATGTTCTATCTTCGTAAGGAGCATTCCTATCCTTGTAAACAGTGCCATACCCCTTAACGTTAGGGGACTTTGGGCAACAGTTGAAAAAGACATCGGATTTCCGGCTCCGTGCAGCTGGCCAGACCAAGAAAGGGCATTGAAAAGCGCAAGGGGCCAGCTTAAACCTAAAACGCTGCCCTGCCGGATTTATTGGAGAAGGTGCAGATGTTCAGTAAAAAGCCAGAGAAGCAAGAGAACGACATGAACACGTTCGACTCGCAGAAGCCGATTACAAAGACGACAAGCAAGGCTGTCGGAGGCGCACCGCAATCAAGCAGCTCTGGCCCATTGTCTACCGGCATGCCCGCTCAGCCCCCCATGGGGGGAGCTTCACCTAAGCCCGCAATGGCAACTCCTGCCTATCGCGGTTCCGATCGCATGGCGCCATCCATAATTGGGGAAGATCTGACCGTTACAGGCAACGTTTTGTCCAAAGGCGAAGTGCAGGTGGATGGGCAGATACAGGGTGACGTGCACTGTTCGTCGCTTATCGTTGGCGAAAAGGCGCAAATCACGGGTGGGATCGTCGCGGAAGACGTCGTGGTGCGGGGACAGGTGATGGGCTCAATTCGCGGCGTTCGCGTGACGCTTCAGTCCAGCTCCCATGTCGAGGGCGATATTTTCCATCAATCGCTCGCCATTGAACAGGGTGCCTTTTTCGAAGGAAAATCGCGCCGCTCCGAGGACCCGATCGCCTCAGCGCCGAAACTCGATATGCTCCAAGGCCAGGCAGCCGAATAATCGCTGCCTTACCTCTATCAGCGACAAAAGTGCTCCGCTTTGATTGGCTTGAGCTTGAGCTAGTCATAAACAGCTACATTATGGCGGTCGAGCAAGCCTGTCTTTCAGGTGGCGTAGCTCGACGGGCGTGATGCGTCAGACCGAAAGCGGCAATTTATTGCTCAAATTTCCTGACAATAGCCATATATTACATTCCTATGGTACGCTTGAATTGAAAGCGTGATGATTTTGCGCATCCGCTTTTGCGACTCTTGTGGTAGCGGCTAGTTCATGCGCGCAGACCCGACCGTCCCGAAAGGTGTCTTCACTCCATCTCCCGACGAATTGGCCTTGTCAGTACAGCGCGGTGACCGGGCCTCTCTCGGTCGGGCAATAACCCTTGTCGAGAGCAAGAAAGCGGAACACCGCCCGCTCGCCGACAGTCTGCTCCGAAAACTGCATCCGTTAACGGGAAATGCCGCCCGAATTGGCGTAACCGGGCTGCCCGGAGTCGGAAAATCGACCTTCATCGATCAATTCGGCTCCAATCTCGTTGCTCAAGGTCATCGCGTCGCCGTACTAGCGGTCGATCCGTCTTCACGGCGAACGGGTGGCTCGATCCTCGGCGACAAAACCCGGATGGCACGCCTCGCCATCGAGCCCAATGCTTTCATCCGGCCTTCGCCGTCCGGGCGCACGCTCGGAGGCGTTGCGCGTACGACGCGAGAGACGATGCTACTGTGCGAAGCGGCGGGCTTCGACGTGATCATCGTAGAAACCGTAGGCGTCGGCCAATCGGAGAACGCCGTGGAGACCATGGTCGATTTCTTCCTTGTCCTGCTGCTGCCGGCCGCTGGGGACGAATTGCA
>CAYVJO010000225.1:0-4723 GCA_964451735.1 uncultured Hyphomicrobiaceae bacterium
CGAATACGGATGCGGCTAGGAACGACCGTTCCTACGCACCCAAAAGACAAAGCGCATCCCTCACCGACGAGCAATTAACAAAAATCGTCAGTAGGCTTTTGATCGTGGCTTTCGAAGGCTCCACACTGCCGGAGGCAGGTTTGGAGACGATCGTCGGGGCCTTGCGATCAAGCGCCACGGCCGGCGTGCTGCTTCGCGCTGCGAACGTGGTCAGTCCGCCACAGCTCCAGTCTCTGACCACGATACTGCGCGGCGCAAGTGGTGCAACCCCAGTGATCGCGATTGAGCGGCCGGGCGCAGGCGTTACAAGCACTGCGAAAACAGGCTTCAAAATGTTTCCCGCGCCGCGCGAAATCGGCAGCAGAGACGACGCGTTGGCCGCATTCAACGCCTATCGGGACATGGCCAGAGAACTTGCGTTTCTTGGCGTCAATCTCAATATCGGACCGGATGCAAATGTCTGCGAGGAGAACGCCCCGCCGAACATAAACCGCTGCTTCAGCTCGAAACCGCGTCACGCCGCCTCCTTTGCCAGCGCGTTCAACTTCGCGCATGATGAGCAGGGCATATTGACGGCCATGCGTTTTCATACATCGACCGCGATGGACGCAAGTCTTGAAATGATTCGTGAGATGATGAACAGGCGTGGTCCGGATGTTCTTCTGATTGGCATAGACGAGGCAGAGGTCATTCGCGAAAGAATGATAGTGCAAGCCAAGGACTCATTCTGGAAGGCTGGATTTGACGGTCTCATCATGTTCGAGGTCTCCGCGGCATCACGCATCCAAAGCGTTAGTCACGCGCTCGTGTCCGGCTTGGGCAGCGGCGGGGACATGATTTTGATCAGCACGCCGAGAGAGCAGCCCATCAATATTCTGGTCTCAGCCGTCAAGGCGTTGAGATCGGCGCTTGACTCGGGGCAACTTTCAGAAGCGCGTATACTGGACGCATATAAATATGCGCAAAAGCTGCATGGAAAACTCGAACAGAACAAGCAGGATCATGCGGGCGAGGAACCAAGCGTGACGTTGTCAACGCAAAGCGCAGGGCCTCTTCGTTCAGACTTGCCATGAAGGCTCGCTTTACGAAACGAAAATGCATATTGAAAGTGCAGCATTTTGTTTCGCCATTTTGCTCTGAGCACTTAAAATGAGTTTTGTATTCAGGATTATAAGTTGTATCGATCTTAGATCGATGTGATGCAGGGGCAGACCGGGTCTCGTGATTTTCCCATCTAGGAAAACAGGTTGGACTTTCTGGCTTGGATTGTCTTTGTCGCTGGCCGTCCATATCGGTTTTGCCGTCTGGATTTTCATGCACCAACCGCAAAGGCCTGGAGCCGTTGCGATCCCGGCAAAAGCGATCAGCATCAATCTTGAGACAACGGATATCCTCGATGCAGTCGAGCAAAGTCTAGCCGAAACGGCGACGGCAATACCTTCAGTTGCCGAAACCGCGCCGCTGCGGCAAATCGGACTGCCATCGCCCAAGACGGTGACGCAAGCCCTCCGGGAGCCCTCTAATCGCGAAACTGCCGTAACCGGGCCAATGCCGGAAGCCGCTCCTACAATTGACACGGCCGAGGCTCAGCATAACGAGCCCCGTGAGCGTCAGGCGGAAGAAGCCTTGCGCAAGGCGGAAGAAGAACGTCACAAGGCCGAGCAGCGTCTTGCACGGGAGCGCGAACGGAGAGAGGCCGAAAGGCTGGAGCGCGAAGCCAAAAGGCGCAGGCTAGCCGAAGAAAAAAGCCGTGAAGCAGCTGGCTCCCAAGCGAAGGCTGGCGCCAGCGGATTGCGCGGTGCTCAGTTTTCGCGCGGCCATGTTTCGGCGAGCCAAGGCAACATCCGCAACTATGCGGCAGCAGTGCGGGCGCGGATTGCCCGCAACAAGCCAGCGGGTTCCACCCGTAGCGGCAGCGTTGTCCTCGCCTTCACATTGTCTTCATCGGGTAACCTGATCTCGGCGCGCATCGCCCAGTCGAGCGGAGACGGCGCGCTCGATCAGGCCGCGCTCACGGCCCTTCGCCGCGCATCGCCTTTTCCGCCCCCTCCCGACAGCACAACGGCGAACCAGCTCAAATTCAGCATTCCCTTCTATTTCCGCTAATTGAACAGGACTTTGAGACCCATGGAGCCCGCAGCCCTTGATATCATCGCGCAGCCAGCCGCGGCCATAACGATTTACGAGCTCATTCTCAACGCCGATCCCATCGTTAAAGCCATCATGGCGATCCTTGTGATCACCTCGGTCCTGAGTTGGGCGATCATGTTGGAAAAGGCGATCAGCCTTACCCTCTTCGGCCGCCAGACCCAGCGGCTGGAGGCGTTCGCCGACTCCCCAATCTCATCGAAACCCGGCAGGCGCGCCTGGCTGGCGGAAATGCTGGTCGAAGCCGGAAGGCGACAGTTGGAGCCATCGCCGGGCGAAAGCCGGTCTGATGTCGAGGCACGGCTCGAAAAGGCCATGCGACTCAATGCGCGTGTGGTGTTAAACCGTCTACGCCCTCGCCTGAGGATGCTCGCAACCGTTGGATCGACGGCTCCGTTTGTCGGACTCCTCGGCACAGTATGGGGCATCATGAACAGCTTCACCGCCATCGCCGGACATAAGGATACGAGCCTCGCCGTCGTAGCGCCTGGCATCGCCGAGGCTCTATTCGCCACTGCTCTCGGCCTTGCGGCCGCCATCCCCGCCGTGGTCGCCTATAACCAGATTAGCGGCTGGCTGGCGCGCGACGCCGAGCGGATCAACATTGCCATCGCAAAACTCGCTAACGGGTTGACCGCCGGCATGACAATGCAGCCCAGGGAGTCTTGAAGCATGGGAGCAAAGCTCTCTGGAGAGGGGCCCGACGGCGAGGACGATCTCATCCCATTTGCCGAGATTAATGTAACGCCTTTCGTCGATGTCATGCTTGTCTTGCTGATCATTTTCATGGTGACCGCGCCGCTGATGCTTGCGGGCGTGCAGGTGGACATGCCCAAGGCTTCAGCTGCCCGGCAGAACCCGCCGCAAAATCCATTGGTGGTAACGCTTGCTCCGGATAACCGGCTCTACATACGCAACGAAGAGGTGGCGCCTACGGGGCTAACGTCCCGCCTTACAGATATTCAGAAGGCGGAGGGAGACAGAATCGTCTTTGTCAAGGCCGACAAATCGCTCGCTTATGGAGTGGTCATGGAGCTTCTCGGCGATATTGCCGCTTCGGGTTTCACCAAAATATCCCTGTTGTCCGAACGCAAGCCCGGATCGTGACACGCGGCACCCTAAAAAGAATTTCTTTCCCATCCCAATCTCTGTTAATAAAAACATCTATTTGATTTCGCATGTATGAAATTTTACTCACATTTATAATTTTTATGTTTATGCTTTCATTTTATATTATTGCAATGACAGTAAAATTTATTTATTCTTTATATTCTATATTTTAACTTCATAATCATCTGGAATTATAATAATTCTAATATTGCTTTATTATTAATAAAAGACTTGACGCGCCAGCCCATCCCGTCTTTACCTTGATAGCAGAACTCAACTTTATGATTGCTTACCTAAAAAGGGAAAAGCTGTAAATAATCAGCATACGGAAGGATTGGATGCATATGGAGGCAAACTTGAAAATAGCCTGGGTGTCAATTCCCAGAACAAGCCTGGTCCGGACAGCGCTGACGGCGTTAGCCGTGCTGATGATGGCTGAAGGGGCCATCCCGGCCATGGCCCAGGGCGAGGTAAATGTCTATTCCTCACGGCATTACGACACGGACGAAAAACTTTATGGCGACTTCGAAAAACAAACCGGCATTAAGGTCAACCGTATCGAGGACAAGGAAACCGCGTTGATCGAGCGTATCAAGGCGGAAGGTGCGAACAGCCCCGCCGATTTGCTCCTCACGGTGGATGCAGGCCGGCTTTGGGCGGCAGATAATGTGGGGGTTTTTCAGCCGGTCAAATCGGACCTGCTCGAAGAACGCATTCCAGCCAGCCTTCGTCATCCGGACGGTCATTGGTTCGGGTTCTCTAAACGCGCCCGCGTGATTTTTTACGACAAAGAGCGCGTCGCCGAACCGCCGAAAACCTATATGGACCTTGCCGATCCGAAATATAAAGGTTTGTTGTGCACCCGCAGCAGCTCGAATATTTACATGCTTTCGCTCATGGCGGCCATGATCGAACATCACGGCGCGGACACGGCCAAGAAGTGGGCGAAAGGCGTATGGGAGAACCGCGCCCGCGAACCGGAAGGCGGGGATACGGACCAGCTTCGGGGGATCGCGTCGGGCATTTGCGGCATTGCTTTATCCAACACTTATTACTTCGCCAGGGCCTTATCGAACGAGGTGAAGGACTTGACCGGCAAAACCGACAAGATTGGTATCGTGTTTCCGAACCAGGACAGCACCGGCGCTCATATCAATATTTCCGGCGCAGGCGTTACCAAACACGCACCAAACAAGGACAATGCCGTTAAGTTTCTGGAATATCTCGCAAGTCCGTCTGCGCAGAAATATTTCGCTGACGGAAATAACGAATACCCGGTTATCGAGGGCGTAAAGCCGACATCGGTCGTTGAGCAGCTCGGCACTTTCAAATCCGACGACTTAGCCATTGTCAAACTCGGTATCAATCAACCGCAGGCCCAGAAAATTTATGACGAGATAGGCTATAAATAGATTGCTGTCGCCAATTGAAAGCCGCAGAAAATTCACTCCATCGGGAGCGGAGG
>CAYVJO010000225.1:4733-5487 GCA_964451735.1 uncultured Hyphomicrobiaceae bacterium
GCGGAGGAGGTCCTCCGCTTCCGTTTGGCGCTCCAAAATCCGCTTATAGCGGCATATAAAGTCAAAGAAGCTTCACGGCCGTGTCGAGTATCCCGCATCAGCTGAGCGATAAGACGATCCACATGATTGCCCTGCGTCCGTCGTGGCTGGCGATTGCCGCTTTTTGCATCAGCGCCTTGCTCGCCTCCGCAATCGTCAGCGTCGTCATTTCTGCGGCCGGTAGCGACTACGACACACTCTCTCACCTGGCGAAAACCGTATTGAGCGAATATCTGTTCAATACGGCAGTCCTCGTGGTCTGTGTCGGGATCGGCACTCTGGTTGTCGGAACATCAACCGCATGGCTCGTCACCATGTGCCGTTTTCCGGGACAACGCTTTTTCGAATGGGCGTTGATCGTGCCTCTCGCGATGCCCGCATATATCATTGCTTATGCATATACGGATCTGTTGTCTCACCCTGGGCTCGTGCAATCGATGCTTCGCGACCTGACCGGCTGGGGACCGCGCGACTATTGGTTTCCGAATATCCGTTCTCTTGGCGGGGCGGCGACGATGTTTATTTTCGTGCTCTACCCTTATGTTTATCTGCTGGCGAGAACAGCGTTTTTGCAGCAATCGGCCTGTCATCTCGATGTGAGCCGCGTGCTGGGCTGCTCCGCATGGTCCGGCTTCTGGACTGTGAGCCTTCCCATGGCCCGTCCCGCCTTGGCAGGCGGCGTGAGCCTGGCACTGATGGAAACGCTCGCCGATTT
>CAYVJO010000226.1:0-4793 GCA_964451735.1 uncultured Hyphomicrobiaceae bacterium
ACGTGGCGGATGCGATTGCCGCGTCGGTTGCGGGTATCGCTGAGGAGCGGGCAAAGCCAATTGCGCGCGCCTCCCTGGCCGCCCAGGACGGGGCGCCTCCAACTCGCGCTCGGATTGCGCCTCACCTGTTTCATCGATGCCTGCCCACAGGATCGCGGCGCAAGCAAAGGCAAACAGGTTTATGCCGATATAGGTCGAGCCGGTGGGGACATTGCGCGTGACCTGCTGGAATACCGTGGTCCAGCCGAGCGAAGCGTAAAATCCGACGCCGCCGCCGTCCGGCCTGCTCATAAAGAGCAGCGTAACGTTGATGCGGTCGTCCATTAGCATGACGAGCCCCCATCCTGTAACGATCAGCGCTGGCACAAGCAGAAGGTGATGCAAGATCGATATGACAAACCCGAGGCGCGCCTTTTGCAACAGCATTATGCCCCCGGCAAGGCCTAGAAGATAAGTCAATTGGAAAAGCCCGACGAGAAGCGTGTTCCGGCCGGCCGGCATAGTGAAAAGGATCAGAGGATCGGTTCCCCATAGATTGAACCCGGCGCTCATGATCTGAAGGTAAGCGATGCAATAGCAGACGTTCAGCGCCATTCCGTTCCTCAGCCTTTTGGCTCATGGCGCGGGACAGTAGGGCGGAATCGTGGCGCGAAAGCGGCTCCCACTGTCTGGGTTTGCGTAAATTATGAGCTTCACCCGCCGGCGGTATCTCTCAATACGAATTCTGAAGTCGCAGCTGCTTCGCCCAAAAGGCTCTCCGCGACGAAACTGCACATCAAATTATCCCCTACGGAATAATCTCTCTTGCTGATTCGTTGTGAAGGCAGGTACACGCTCAGATTGAAATATGGAAGCCGGGGAAGGTCCTTCATGCCCTTAGCTCAGAGTGCGTCATTCCGACTTTCGTGCCTGCCGCGCAGCCGGGCCGCGGCCATCCTGCCGGACCTTGCCGCACCAGTATCCATTCAGTCACTCGCCGTCGTGCGTGTAGTCTTCGGCGCGCTTATGCTCTGGGACGTTTGGCGCTTTTTCAAACACAACCGGATATATCGCTATTACGTCCAGCCTGATTTTCACTTCACATATCCTGGTTTTTCGTGGGTAGCGCCGCTTCCTGAACCCTATATCTACTGGGCTTGGGGGCTGGTCGGCGTCTTCGCACTCATGGTGATGATCGGTTTCCTCTACCGGTTTGCCATCGTCGGCTTTACGCTCGTTTTCACCTATTTCTTCCTGCTCGATCAGGCGCAATATCTCAATCACTTCTATATGGTGATCCTCTACGCGATGTTGCTCTGCACGATGCCGGCGGGCCGCGCCTATTCCGTCGATGCGTGGCTCTGGCCTGGATTGCGCCGCCAAGCGATCGCTTACTGGTCTGTTTTTGCCTTACGCGTGCAAACCGAGATCATCCTGGTATATGCCGGGATCGTGAAGATCACCGAGGACTGGCTGAAGGGCGAGCCGCTGGGTCTTTGGCTTCGCGCGCAGGCGGCGGAGTTCCCGCTTGGGTATCTGTTCTATATCGACTGGGTCATTCTCACCGGAGCCTGGGGAACGATCGCGCTGCATATTATCGGCGCACCTCTCCTTCTGTGGAGCAAAACCCGGTTGCCGGTATTCCTGATTTACTGCGTGTTTCACGTGTCGAATGCGTATTTCTTCAATATCGGCATATTTCCCTGGCTGACGATCGGCATCACTACAATTTTCTTTGCGCCGGACTGGCCTCAGCGCTTCTCGCGCTGGCTGGTCGGATGGCACGGCTCTACGCCGCCGCTGTCTGAGCCGGGTCCTGCGCCCGCTGTGTCAGTGTCCCGTTGGACCATAACCGCGCTCGCGGTCTGGATCGGGCTGCAAATTGCCATCCCCTTGCGTTACGCAGCTTTCCCGACCGAGGTGCGCTGGTCCGGCGACGGCCATCGTTTCGCGTGGCGCATGCGCATGTACAACCGGGAAGCGCGCGGCCATTTCCTTGTCAACGACCCAGCGAGCAGGCAGATCTGGCGTGTTAATCCAACAAACTTCTTAACCCGGCGCCAGGCCATGGGCATGATGACGCGTCCCGATATGATCCTGCAATTCGCGCATCATCTTGAGCGTCTTTGGCAGGCGCGCGGTTACACCAAAGTCAACGTACACGCCATCATCGAGAAATCATTAAATGGCCGTCCGTTTCAACCCTACATCCGGCCCGATACCGATCTTACGCAAGTGTCGCTCAATCTCGCCGGCCCTGATAACTGGGTGCTGCCGCTCACAACGCCGTTTCGCCATTGGCGGGATGGTGAGGTAACAACGGACACTAAGTTCGGTTCAGACCAGTGACCTTATCCTCGGCGGCGGCTGTCTGTTCAACATCAGCTCAGTCAGTGCCCAAACGAGCGCGTCAAGGCGGTCGGGGCTCCCGCCACCAGACAATCCACCCGGACCGAAATCGCACATCTGGTCTTCTAATTCGGGGAAAGCGCCTGCATGAGTGACGAGGCCGCGCCGATAGAGCGTTGCGACCGGCTCGGCCCGTAAGTATTTCCCCCGCGTTGCACGGACCATTCGGACAGGTATATTCGATGCAACTTGAAAGAGCATTTCAGCGACCAGCTCGCCGCCTTGATTGACTTCTGCGACGATACAGTCGGCATGGAGGGTTTCGTAAAGTCTGACGGCCACGCGCGCCCAGTCGATTGGCTGTGCGCCCTGCACTGTGGCGTCGGCGAGTATATAGGCTCGGCCATCTTCAGAACGTCCGGCAGCGACGATGCCACACGCGTCTGCTCGCGGCCCGCTTGTAACAGGCGGGTCGATAGCAACGACGATGGTCTCCAGCTGAGGCGCTTCGCATATGCGTCCCTGTTCGATGCATTCGCGCTGCCAAAGTGCGTCCGGGCGGTCTTCGATCAGCTCGCCGTCTAGCTCCTGGCGACCAAGGCGTGTGCCTTGGTATCGGGCAACGATGGCATCGAGAAACCCCGGCGCGAGATTGGCAGCGTTATCTTGTGTTCGCGTGCGGCAGATCGCGGTGGCCGGGTCGGCAATGAGCCGCCTAAGCAACGGGATCGCGCGAGGTGTCGTGGTTATAGCCTGACGGGGATGCTCACCCAGACGGAGGCAGAATTGCAGCATATCCCAAGCGGCCTCGCAATAACGCCACTTCGCCAATTCGTCCGCCCATGCCGCCCCAAATTGAGGCCCACGCAGAGAATCGGGATCGTCGGCCGAGAAAAGCTGCGCCGATGCGCCATTCGGCCAGGTCAGCTCGCGGCGCGAGGCGTTGTAGGACGGACGATCGGAGCGGGGATGAATGGCCAGTAGGCCGGACGCTCCGTCAATCATGATGGCGCGCGCGTCATGAAGCGATTCTCCGACGAGCGCGATGCGCCCAACCGGCGCGCTCGCAAAAGGAGGAATGCCAAGCGCCAGACCGCGGACCCATTCGGCCCCGGTTCGGGTCTTGCCAGCACCGCGCCCTCCGAGAATGAGCCATGTCGTCCATGGCTTGCCGCCTTGTGATCGGGGAGGCGGGAGCTGGTCGTCGCGCGCCCAGAGCTGCCAGTCGTGACGGAGAAACTCCGCCTCTTCGGCGCTCAGCTCGCGTAAAAGCCGCTCAACCGCCAAGCTGTTCGCGCAAGCGTATAAGGCGTTGCGCAAATTCGTTGCGGATGCCGTCCGCGTCATGAGGAGCCTTTTGAACCGCTTCGTTGTGGTTCGGATTGGGTGAGATGCACTTGCGTTTTTCGTCTAGGTCTTTCAGCTTTTCAAAAAGCCTGACGAGCGTGCTTAACGTGCGGGCGTCACGCTCGCTATCGGCGGCTGTGAGTGGCGCTGCGCCTGCGCATTCCTTCATGCGATTTTCGAACTCGGTCATTTTGAAATCCAGCGCGGCGAGGAGACGCCCTATGAGATCGGTCTGCGACGAAGCCTGCACAGCGCGCCCGGATGCCCGCCGCCGAGGCCAGTTCTGCGATCGTATATGTTTGTATAACATGGAGCGCGACAGGGAGTGAGACACGCAGATTTCCCTCACGGTGAGTAAACCGGCGGAATAATCGCGCGCAACCGCATCCCAGTCGGGCTTTGGACATACGGAGCCGTTCGAAAAGGTCACTTTGATTTCTACACAGAAGATATTGGGGAGAGATGGCAAGTTGACTAAAAGAGCCAGTCAGAAATCAGGATCACACCAGTTGGCGGCTGTTATAACCGCAAAACGGACATGATCCACGACCTTGATAGGGCGATGCGATAAATGTGTCGGGGGAGATCTGCTGGGCTTGTTTGAACGTCAGAGTGGGAGCGCTCAAATGAAGCTGGCACTGATTTTGAAGACGCAAACCCCATTTGGCTTGATGGAGGATATTGTATTATTTGCGCCCAATTTTCAGATCATATCAAAACAATACACGGTAAGCGTTGCGCTGTAAATCAGGTAATGTACGTATATCGTTATATTGCGCCCTGGAGCACAGTTGGATTCGTGCACAAACAGTGCCGTATTCCATACTTCAGCCCGAACGCGATCTTGGAGCGCCAGATATTTAATCAGATCGGCCGAGGCGCTCTATAAGTTGCTCTCAGCATCGGATTTGTCCGAAAACCGCTTTGCACTTTTCGGTCCGATGCTCTGGCCTGAGTGGCAGATAAGTTCGCCGCCGGTTCGGTGTGGAAAGGCGTCTCGTCAATCTCGACCGGCGTTTCCCCGGCGTTTGTCACGCTCCAGCAGTCACTTGGAGCCCGCCAACCCGCACGCTAGCCTCCGCATGTGTCGATGGCTCTGGTTTGGCCCTCGTTCCCCG
>CAYVJO010000226.1:4803-5216 GCA_964451735.1 uncultured Hyphomicrobiaceae bacterium
GTTCCCCGATGGAGCGGCGCAATTGCATTGGCATAATAGGCGAGCAGCTTTCGTTCATCCGGGTTTACGCGGAATTCCCCATCTGTCTCCAGAATCAGGCGTCGCATCTTCAGCATTCTGAGACCGACTTCGATAGCGTACTCCCTATCGAAACGGGGAATGTGGATATACGCGCCGCTCTCTTCGAGCGCTTCCATCAGCCCCGATACGCGGCCTTTCAACTCAAACACGGTCACACCGGTTTCGGGCGCATCCAATATTGCGAGCGCAACAAGCGATACCGGCAGAGCGGGAATGCTTTGCGAGAGGCTTTTCATGAGCCTGTCCCCGAGGATTTCAATTTCGGCTTCACGCTCGCTAGGCGTCAGAACACGCAGGTCGGCGCGCCGATCGGCCAGATGCGCGCGCAAAGA
>CAYVJO010000226.1:5226-5483 GCA_964451735.1 uncultured Hyphomicrobiaceae bacterium
ATAGCCGTAACGGTGCCATCGCCCCCGGATCATCAGCCAGAAACCGTTGAGAATGAAGCCGGCAAACTTCCTGCCGCTCACACGGAATGAGGGTTTGCCGCCCTCTGCCGCCCGCGCTAAAGCCTCGGTGAGCAGCCGGTCTTCCAGGACGCGGTCGTAATTCACGCCGATGGGTATGAAAACGATATCCCGCCCGGAATAAGGGTCGAACCCATTCAGCATATAGCTGATCAGCCCGAGCTTGGGTTTGCGCAGCG
>CAYVJO010000227.1:0-5464 GCA_964451735.1 uncultured Hyphomicrobiaceae bacterium
CGGACCGCTGGGCAGACCGCGGAGGATCTGGCCGATAAGCGCCAGGCTTTGTTCGACCTCGCGGATACGGATCCACACCCGCGCATTGACGTCGCCGGTGTTGAGAACCGGCACATCGAAGGAAAGCACATCGTAGGGGGCATAGGCGAAGGAGCGACGCGCGTCGAAAGCGCGTCCCGAAGCTCGCCCGACATAGCCTCCCGCACCGAATGTCCGGGCATAGTCTGGCCTGACGATGCCGGTCGTGACCGTACGGTCCTGAAGCGAGGCGGTTGTATCGTAAAGCTCGACCAGCGCGGGAAACGCCTTGCGGATGTCAGCCAGCAAAGCCTCCAACCGCGCTGGGCCACCAGCGTCCATGTCCCGTACGACGCCGCCCGGGGCGATGGCGTCCATCATAAGCCGATGTCCGAAACAGGCATCCGAGGCGCGCAGGACGCGCTCGCGCAAGACGCTCGTATTGGCGTGCATCAGCGCGAATGCCGCGTCGTTGCAGATGGCGCCGATATCGCCGAAATGGTTCGCCAAGCGTTCGAGTTCAGCCATCAGCGCACGGAGATAGACGGCGCGCGGCGGCGGGCTCGTTTGCGTTGCGGCCTCTACGGCTTGCGCGAAGGCGAGCGCATAAGCAACGCTGCTGTCGCCAGAGACGCGCCCGGCAAGCTTTGCCGCCTGTTCGAGCGTCGCCCCGTTCATCAAGAACTCGATGCCCTTATGTACATAACCGAAGCGCTGCTCTAGCCGGACCACATGCTCGCCATTGGCGGTGAAGCGGAAATGCCCCGGCTCGATGATGCCTGCATGGACAGGGCCCACGGGGATCTGATGCAAAGCCTCGCCCTCGGCTGGCAGGAAGAGGTAGGGTTCAGGAACCCGCGCAGGAGCGCTCTTGCCGAGCGGGTGTGACACATCCCAGAAGCCGAGATCAAGCCAGGGCCTAGTGTCCGGCGCGCCGGAGGCTTCATGTCCGAAAAGGCTCCGAATTGCCCGTTCGAGTCGGATGGCGGGCGCGTGTCGCGCCCCGACGCTCGGATAGGAGCCATCCTTGCAGACATATGTCAGTACGGCGACGTCCGAATCGCCCTGGAGCAGCGCCATATGGATGAAGTCCGCCTCGGCCCAGAGCCCTAGAAGCGTGCACTCGCCAGCCTCAAGCCGGTCGATCGCAGCAATCCAGCCGGCGTCCGCGACCAAAACCCGCGGCCAGGGACGGTGCCGTTCTGCGATCTCGTGATATTGGATGGTATCGAGCAAGGTCATCGCGTTACCCGAGCAGCTTGGCGACATTTTCAAAACCGCTGACCAGCCCCGGCGGTAAATAGATACCGCCAGCGAATACGAGGGCCAGATGGGTGAACATCGGCAGATAGGAAGCATGTACCGGCGTCGTCGGTCCACGCGGTTCGCCAAAAGCGATGCCGCCGAGCCGTAGAAAGAGCCCGCCAAGCGCGATGAAGATCCCAAATGCCAGAAGCGGGGCAAGTAAAGGCTCGCGTGCGAAAGTCGATGTCACCAGAAGGAATTCGCTCATGAAGATGCCGAGCGGCGGCAAGCCCGCAATCGCAACGACGCCCATGACAAGCCCCCAGCCGAGAGCCGGATGAGTGACAGTGAGCCCACCAAGTTCCGCGATCTTCTGCGTGCCCTTGGCTTGCGCGATATGGCCAACCGCAAAGAAGATCGCGGATTTTGTCAGGGAATGCATAGTCATATGTAACAGCCCTGCGAAATTCGCCAGCGGCCCGCCCATGCCAAAAGCGAAGACGATGATGCCCATATGTTCGATCGAAGAATACGCGAACATACGCTTGATATCCCGGCGGCGATAGATCATGAAGGCGGCGAAAATGCACGATAACAGGCCCATCATTATCATGAGCGGTCCTGGCGCGATGGCTCCCGGATTGACGGCGAGCAGCATTTTGAAACGCAGCAGCGCGTAAAGCGCGACATTCAGCAAAAGGCCGGAAAGTACCGCGGAGATCGGCGTAGGGCCTTCGGCGTGAGCGTCCGGCAGCCATGCATGGAGCGGGGCAAGCCCGACCTTGGTACCATAACCGAGTAGCAGGAACACGAAAGCGACATTGAAAAGCGCAGGGTCGAATTTGGCCGCATGAACGATCAGCACGGTCCATACCATGGCTTCCTGCCCCTCGCCTATAACAGGGCGTGCCGCCATGTAAACCAGGATTGTCCCGAACAACGCCAGAGCGATGCCGACGCTGCCTAGGATGAAGTATTTCCAAGCTGCTTCCAGCGCCTGATGGGTACGGTAGATCCCGACCATCAGAACGGTGGTTAGCGTGGCGACTTCGATGGCAACCCACATCAGGCCGATATTGTTGGCGATCAGCGCGAGGTTCATGGCGAACATTAAAATCTGGTACATCGCATGATAGAAGCGCACGGAGACAGGCGTGAGACGGCCGATCTCGATCTCATGGCCGATATAGCTCGCGCTGAAAACGCTTGTCGTGAATGCCACGAAAGTGGTCAGCACGATGAAGACTTTGTTGAGGTCATCGACCAGCAGATAATTGCCCGATGGCGGCTCCGTCACGAAGAGCGATGCCGAGACGAGGAAGGTCAGCAGAGCGGCGCCCACATTCAGAATCGCGGTCAGGCGATATCCCGGCAGGATGGCGAGCAAGGCAGCCGCCAGCAACGGGATGATCAATACGGCTTCGAGCGCGGAAATGGTCATTGCTGTTCTCCGCGGAAGCGGTCGAGCGCCTGGATGTCCACAGTGTCGAACCGCTCGCGGATACGGAACAGGAAGATACCGATCACGATGAAGGCGATCAGCACTGAAAAGGCGACGCTGATTTCCACCACAAGCGGCATTCCCTTGGCGCCGGTCGCGGCAAGCACCAGGCCGTTTTCAAGCGACATGAAACCGATCACCTGACTGACGGCGTTACGCCTCGTCACCATCATCAAAAGCCCGAGCAGGAGCACCGAGAGCGCGAAAGCCAGATCCTCCCGCGCAAGCGGATCGGCCTCCGTGGTCACTCGCAGCATCACCACCATGGAGAGCGCGACGAGCCCTATGCCCAGCAGCATCGTCGAGCCGACGCCGACCACCACTTCCAATTCTCGGTGCACGCCGAGCCGCATGACGATTCGGCGCAGCGCCACTGGGATGACGATAGCCTTGAACACAAGCGCGATAAACGCTGTGATGTAGAGATGCGCGGCGTCCTGCACATAGGCTTGCCAGGCTACGGACATTGCGAGCACGGCAGCATGCAGGGCGTAGATATTGATCAGCGCCAGCAGACGGTCCTGATAAAGCTGCATGAAACTGATCAGCACCAGCGAACCGGCGAGCATATGCGCAATGTCAAAGGCCAGCCCCTGCATCACATGCTCTCCGATACAAAGCGTAAAAGCGTCGCCAGAAGCCCAAGCATCAAGGCGGCGCCGAGGAAGTCAGGCACACGAAAAACTCTCATTTTCGCGATGGCGGTCTCGAACGCCGCCAACAGCAGACACGCGACCGACAGCTTGCTCATATAGCTGAGTATGCCGATGGCCAGCGGCACAGGTTCCACAACCGTCGTTCCCGAGCCAATCCCCCACGGCGCGAAGAGGCATGCAATCAGCGAAATATATAGGAGGAGCTTGAGTGAGGCCGACAATTCGATCAAGGCGAGATGGCGGCCCGAATATTCCAGCACCATCGCCTCATGCACCATGGTGAGTTCGAGATGCGTTGCTGGATTATCGACCGGAACTCTTGCGTTCTCCGCGATCGCCACGACGATGAGCGCGACGAGGGCAAGCCCTAGCGAGACGCGCAATCCCACATCAGGCGAAGCCATGAAAGCGGACATTGTGGAGAGTTGCGTCGAGCCGGCGATCAGTGCCAGGGCAAAAACGATCATGAGCATGGCCGGTTCGGCGATCGAGGCGATCATCACTTCGCGGCTGGAACCGATGCCCCCGAAACTCGTTCCGGCGTCGAGCCCGGCAAGCGCCAGGAAGAAGCGGGCGCTGCCAAGCAGCGCAATGATGGCGATCAGGTCCGCGCTCCATGAAAACAAGAGGCCGTCTCGGAAAGTCGGCACCAGCGAGGCTGCGACCCAGGTCGCCGCGAAGATGAGATAGGGCGCGGCGCGGAATAGCCAGGAGGCGTTGCCTGCCAACACAACATCCTTGCGCAAAAGCCGGATGATATCGCGGTAGGGTTGCAAAAGCGGCGGTCCCTGCCGGCGCAGCAGCCGGGCTTTCGCCTTGCGCGTCAAGCCGGTCAGAAAGGGCGCGAGCGCAAGCACGAGCAGCATCTGCGCGCCTTGCAGTATGAGATCGCCGATCAGGATCATATTGCGAGCACCAATAGCAGCAGCACCAGCGCGGAAAATACGAGCGTGAGGTAGCTCCGGATGGTCAGAAATTGCAGCACGTTCAAACGGGTGGCCGCATATCCGACGAAATGGGTAAACGGTGCGTAGCCCAGATCCCAAACCGGGTCGCGCATCCTGACAGTAAGGCGGGCCGGCTGCGTCGAGCCAGGCGGAGGCATTTCAACGGTCTCACGAGCGCCAAAAACGCCTGCGCCGAAGACGCGGCGGATCGGCTGGGCGAAACTGCCGGCGCTATATTGCGTAAGCGGGCTGGCGTCCGGATAGCCGCAATCCCATGCAGGCGCGCGGCGTAGCCGGTCAGAGGCAAATCTGTGGATCGCGAATGCTGCAATCGCACCTGACACGCTCATGAATACGAACACCAGTAAGCCGTTATATGAGCTGCGGCTTTCGGCAATCGGCACGATCGAGAGCCAATCGCCATCGATCTGTACGGGCATCCGGCCGCCGGTCAACGGTTGCACGACCGGGGCAAGCGCATCAATGAAAACGCCGGGCAGGATCCCCGCGATCAGGCAAGTGGTTGCGAGGATATACATGGCCGCTAGCGAAGTGGCATCGGTTTCTGACGCGACCTTTGCTTCCAGGGAGCGGGGACGGCCTAGAAAGCTGATCCCGAAGGCGCGCACGAAACAGGCGGCCGCCAGTGCCGCCGAAAGCGCCAGCATTGCGCCCACGGCCGGCACCATCAGCTTCAAACCCCAGGACGGCAATTGCGGGCTCAGCAGAATGGCCTGAAACGTCAGCCATTCGGATACGAAGCCATTGAGAGGCGGCAGTGCCGAGATCGCCATGGAACCGATCAGGAAAACCACAGCCGTATGCGGCATACGGTGAATGAGACCGCCCAGCTTCTCCATGTCGCGTTCGCCGGTGCTGGCCAGTACCGCCCCCGCGCCGCAGAAGAGCAGGCTCTTGAACAGGGAATGATTGAACACATGCAGCAACGCCGCGGTGAGCGCAAGAGCGGCAGCGAGAGTCATGCCGTTCGCTTTAAAGGCAAGGGCCAGCCCGAGCGCAGCGAAAATGATGCCAATATTCTCTATGGTGCTATAAGCAAGCACACGCTTGATGTCGCGCTGCATTAGGGCGTAGAG
>CAYVJO010000228.1:0-2115 GCA_964451735.1 uncultured Hyphomicrobiaceae bacterium
AATGCGGCCAATAGCGCCGCCATGGTCCTCAAGCCGCTTTCAACTCTACGTGTAAACAACCGGACCACGGCCCATCCGGCCAGCAGCGCCAAACCGCCGATCTGGGTCATCAGCGTCAGAGCCGTAAACAGGAGAAGGCCGAGGAGCGGTTTCATTGAGAGGCCGGTATGCTGCGCCTCATGCGCCTATCCCCGTCCGACGAAAGGCATATTCGTCGCCATGATCGTCTGGAACAGCACATTCGTCGAAAGCGGCAGCTCGGCCATGCGTAAAACCGCGTCGGCGACATATTGAACATCCATCATCGGTTCCGGCTTCAGAGTACCATCCGCCTGAGGAACGCCTGTCGCCATTTTCTGTGTCATTTCGGAGGCGCAATTGCCGATGTCGATCTGCCCGCAAGCGATACCGTAAGGCCGCCCGTCGAGCGAGATCGCCTTGGTCAGCCCCGTGATGGCGTGTTTGGAGGCCGTATAGGGCGCGGAATTGTAACGAGGCGCATGGGCTGAGATCGAGCCATTATTGATGATCCGTCCGCCTTGCGGCGACTGCCCCTTCATCATGCGAAACGCACCGCTCGCGATAAGAAACGCGCCGTCGAGATTGACCGATACGACCTTGCGCCAATCCTCCCAGGGCGTATCCCCGACATCGCGTGAGGCGACATTCACGCCGGCATTGTTGAACGCCAAATCGAGCCGTCCGTGCAGCGCGCGTATCCGTTCGAACAGTGCAGCGACCGAAGCCGGATCCGCAACATCGCAAACGATGGCGGTGGCGTTCTCGCCGATGCCCGCCGCTACGGCTTCAAGTTTCTCGCCTCCTCGGGCGGCGAGGACAACCTTGTGCCCGGCCTTGCCGAAAGCGCGCGCGGTCGCTGCCCCGATACCCTGGCTAGCGCCCGTAACGAGTGCGATAAGCGGATTGATCATTCGTTTCTTCCTAAGTTTTGGATTATTGTATGACATTGCTGACATGACGGCTTGTTTAATCACTCTCATGGCACGCGAAAAAGCCGTAATCCGCGTCGCGCTGACCATAAAGTCTTGGCTCTTCACACAACGGCCAGGATATTATCCTTGACCATTTTGAGATGTTGACGCATCGCTTCGACAGCAACCTCCGCGTTCCTTTCGAGAAGTGCGGTCACGAGTCCCCTGTGCTGCTTGTCGTAGATCGCGCGTTTTTCCGCAGTCAGAGATTTTTTCTTCAACTCGAACCACTGGGGCTGGCTGCGCGCTTCGCCGATGGCGCGGCAATAGTCGATCAGCACCTCGTTTTTTGCGGCCAGGAATACAGTCAGATGCAATTGCGCGTCCCAGCGCTCGAACTCCGAAATCTCTGCCGCCCCAAGGCTACTTTCAAAGGCCTCGGATATCGCGTCGAGATCGGCACGGCTAGCGCGGATGGCAGCCAGGCCAGCCGCGTGAGGCTCTATGATCAGCCGGGTTTCCAGCAGATCGCGCGGGCTCGCCTCGGTCATGCTGAAAACGAAAGCATCCGCAGCCGGGTCCTGACGGGGAAGAATAAAGGTGCCGCGTCCGACATGGCGGGAGAGATAGCCTGCCTTTTCAAGATGATCCAGCGCACGGCGTAACGTATTACGCGCAACCGAGAAGCGGCTCGCCAAGCTACGCTCGGGAGGAAGGCGCGCGCCAGCGCTCCATTCGCCGCTATCGATGATCCGGCGCAACTCTTGCGCAAGCTCGAACGAATTTCCTGCCGTTTTCATGAACCAATTCTAGACCAATTTGAGACGAAAATGAAAGCGTTTCTTTCCGTCAGCCCCAATTTTCATCATTTTTAATTCAATAGACGCAACATGAAAGAATGAGTTTGACGGAATTCTATTCGGATGTAAGGATGAAAACTCAAAATAATAATTGGTTCAGTTTTGGTTCGCTGTGCCAGGAAAAAACGCAAAAGGGAGCGAGGCTTGAAGCTGGCAACGATTCGCCGCGGGGAAACATACGCCGCAGCCATTATCGAAGCTGACGGTATGGTTCGGCCTATTGGAGCCGAAACGTTTTCCGGATCAGGGCAGGGCTTGCTCGATATTTTGGATGCGGTCGGCGGCGAGTTTACGGAAAAGCTTCTGTCCGTCACGCAGCCAGC
>CAYVJO010000228.1:2125-5464 GCA_964451735.1 uncultured Hyphomicrobiaceae bacterium
GGTCCTTGCCCCGCCAATCCCCCATCCGGCTCGTAATCTTTTCTGCGTTGGCAAGAATTACGCGGACCATGCGCGGGAGTTGGCCGGCAGCGTCTTCAAGGATACGCTCCCGTCCCATCCCATCATCTTTTCAAAAGTTCCTGAAACCGTCATTGGTCCCGGCGATCCGATCGTGATCGACCCCTCGGTCTCCACTGAGATCGACTATGAGGGCGAGCTTGCCATCATCATCGGAAAAGCCGGCCGCAACATCGCCAGGGATGATGCCATGACCTATGTCTGGGGCTATACCATCCTCAACGACATCACCGCGCGCGACCTCCAGCAGCGTCATCATCAATGGCTGCTCGGCAAGTCGCAGGACAGTTTCTGCCCCATGGGGCCATGGGCTGTGACAGCGGATGAAATCGACCTCGCCGATACAGGTGTTCGCACATACGTCAATGGCGAGTTGCGCCAAAACGGCAATACCCGGGACCTGATCTTCGATGTGCCGGCGCTGATCGCGACGATCTCACTCGGCGTCACCCTGAAACCAGGCGACATCATCGCGACCGGAACGCCGGCCGGCGTCGGGATGGGCTTCGATCCGCCGCGCTATCTGAAGCCGGGTGATGTGGTGCGCGTCGAGATTGACGGGATCGGCGCGCTTGAAAACCCGGTCGTGGAGCGCGGCGCATGAGCATGAACGTCGTCGCAGGCATGGCGGTCGAGATTGCCGGAGACGGCTCGCCAGTCGTCTGTGTGCACGGACTTGGCGGCACCTCGAACACGTTCACACCGCAAATGCCGGTTCTCGCGACGATGCGGGCGATCCGCCCGGATCTGCCTGGCGCGGGCCGGTCAGCCAATATCGACAAGCCTTCGATCGGCGGTTTCGCTACCGGGCTGGCGCGGCTGGCGGAGCTGCTCGGCGTCAAATCCGCCCATTTCATCGGACACTCCCTGGGAACCCTTGTGTGCCAGCATCTGGCTGCTGAGCGTTCGGAACTCGTCCGCAGTTTGACGTTAATAGGCGCGCTTGTCGAACCGTCCCACGGCGCCCGTGACGGTCTTCGCCAGCGCGCCAGCACTGCCCGCGCCGGAGGGTTGACGGAGATCGCGGACACAATCGTTCAGAACGGCATGGCAGCGGATAGCCGGTCACGTAACCCGGCAGCGGCCGCCTTCGTGCGCGAATCCATCATGCGCCAATCCCCGGAAGGCTACGCGCGCATGTGCGACGCCCTCGCCGAAGCCAATGCCGCAAATCACGGGCGGATCCGCTGCCCGGTCCTGATCGTGAATGGCGAGGAAGATGCGGTCGCGCCGCCCTCGGTCGCGCGTGATCTTGCGGAAAGGATTGCAGGCGCGCGCGTTGTTATCGTGCCGCGCTCCGGTCATTGGACAACGATTGAGCGTCCGGATGAGGTCAATGCGGAGTTGCGCCGCTTTCTCGCAGCGTAAAGGTCGCTTGTCGAAACTGGGTTTCACAGAATGATGGATGGCGACGGGACGGATGGAAAGGTGAGCGGGAAATGAGTGAGTTTCGTAGCAGTCCAAGCTTTGGTTCGCCCAATCCGGGTGAAGGCGCGATCGTCTTCACCAATGTGCGCGTGCTCGACGCAACGGGCGATCAACCCTTCATGGGCGAGGTCGTCGTGCAGGGCAACCGCATCGCTTCGGTGACGCGCGGCCAGCGTGTGACGCCCGGTGGCGGCGCGACCGTGATCGACGGTGGAGGCGCAACCCTCATGCCGGGCCTGATCGACGCGCATCTGCATCTGTCCTGGAACAATGCGCCGGGCATCGAGCCGATCCAGATGATGGAGTTGGAGGAGCACATGCTGGTCACGATGGAAATGGCCAAGCTCGTGCTCGATAGCGGTTTCACCGGCGGGCGCGGAGCTGCTGCGGCCAAGCCTCGTCTCGATGTGGTCGCCAAGCGTTTCATCAATGAGGGCCGTTTCCCTGGTCCGCGATATCTCGCCGCCGGTCCCGAGATCACCACGGTCGGCGGACTTGGCGATAGTGCGCCCTCGCATATCCCGCATGAAGGGCTCAATCTGGGCATCGTTGTCTCCGGCCCCGAGGAGGTGCGCCGTGTCGTCCGAACGCTGATCAAATACGGCGTCGATTCGATCAAGCTCAATCTCTCGGGCGAGGAAATTACCGGTATGGGCGCGGAG
Organism: uncultured Hyphomicrobiaceae bacterium; assembly: GCA_964451735.1. GTDB lineage: Bacteria > Pseudomonadota > Alphaproteobacteria > Rhizobiales > Rhodomicrobiaceae > JAHQVI01. Next base: position 4,294 of record CAYVJO010000228.1, read on the forward strand.
GAAACGCCAATGTCGGAAGAAGAGGTCGCCATGGCGGCCAAGGAAGCACGTTGCCGCAACAAGGTCCTCTCCGCGCACGCCCGATCGTCGGGCTCGGTTCTGCAATGCGTCCGCCACGGCATTCAGAACATCTACCACGCCTCTTTCGCCAATGAGGAAGCGCTCGACGCGTTGGAGGCGGTCAAGGACAAGCATTTCGTCGCGCCCGGCCTCGCCTGGCTTGTGAACACCGCGCGCCACGCCGAACCGTGGGGCATCAAGCCCGGCTCTCCCATCGCCATGGCCTATGAACGCGAGCTTGAGATGGCCGTCGATACGATGGCGAAGATGCACAAGCGCGGCATCCGCGTGCTGATTGGCGGTGATTACGGCTTTGCCTGGACACCGCAAGGCACCAATGCCAAGGACCTCGAATATTTCGTCCATATGGTCGGCATGTCGCCGATGGAGGCTATCATCGCTGGCACGAAATATGGCGGTCAAATCATGAGCATGGGGGACGAGTTGGGCATGATCCGCCAGGGCTATCTCGCAGATTTGCTGCTGGTGGACGGCGACCCGCTCGCCGATGTGCGCATTCTCCAGGACAAGAAACGCCTCCTTGCGATCATGAAGGACGGCAAGTTCCACAAGGAGCCCGCAGCGCGTCAAAGCCATGTCCGGCGTGTCGCATGACGCAAGAGGCTGGCAACGCAAGGGCAAATGGAGCGCAAGCGCAGACATGAAGCTTTTCCTCTTCACCTTTCTGAATGGCTTGACGCTGGCCGCACTCTATTTCCTCGTGGCAAGCGGCTTCACGCTCGTGTTCGGCCTTATGCGTAACGTGAATCTCGCACACGGCTCACTCTACCTCATCGGTGGCTATATCGCTTATTCAGCGGTCGAGGCGACTGGAATGTTCCTCATTGGGTTCGCCGTCGCCTTCCTTGCCATGGCTGTGGCTGGAATTCTGCTTCAACTCCTGGTGTTTCGGCGGATGGAGGGGCAGGATCTGCGCCAGACGATGGTCACGATCGGGATTTCCATCATTCTCGCCGATCTGGCCTTGTGGATCTGGGGCGGCGAATTCTATCAGATCTATCCGCCCGATTGGCTGTTCGGGGCAGCGACTTTCCCGATCGCAATTGGGACGACACCTGCAGGTGACCCGGTCTATTTCACCTATCCGATC
>CAYVJO010000229.1:0-2047 GCA_964451735.1 uncultured Hyphomicrobiaceae bacterium
TGTCGTAAATCGCGCCGCCTCGCGAAACAGGGACATGATGCAGCAATATGTATTGCGTCTGCTCTGCCCAATGCTGCGAGGAATGCGCGATCGGGGCCAGCCCTTTCTCCATTCGCGACAGATTGGCGGCGGAGAATTCCACGGCAAGCTCCTGCGTGCTCGCGACCGTTGTCCAGAATGCTTGACGGAATGCGGCGAAGTTTTCGAAATAGCGACCGCTTAAACGCATCGCGACCTGAGCGGGGAACAGACTGACCAGGCCGGGTGCTCCGGAGAGCCAGGTTCCTTGAAATGCGGGCAAGACATGACGCAGGAAAGCAAAACCTGGTCTGTCATGTCCATCTATGGACTGCGCCAGCCGCGTTGCGGACAGAATCTGGAAGATATCTTCGGCGGATCGGCCTTTAGCGCGAAGCGCCTCTGCCAGACCCGTTTCCTGCTTGTCGAGCTTGGCAAATAAGAGGGCAAGTTCGGGGCCGGTCATATGGGCGTGTCGTCCCGCGAGGCTCCTTGCATTTGGCGCGGCCGATTGCATCTCAAGTGGGCTGTCGATAAGGATGCTGGCCGCTGCGCCCTCGCGCCGTCCCGATTTTTCAGCCATATCCATCGCTGTGTAGGGCTGAGACGGACGCCCTGACATCGTATGGCGGCCTTGGATGGCGTGTTCGCGGCCGGGCAATCCTTGCAGCTCAGGCGCAAGACCAGCCTGGCTTTCGTTGCCTGCTTGCCGCGCATAAGCGGCACGGACGGGATGGGAGGCATATCCCGGCGCAAGCTCGACGCGCACGCGCGGCATTGCCTGCGGTCCATGATTGAGTTGCATCAGCATGACGCCACTCGTGGCGTTCTGGGATAATCCTCCTGCTTGTGCGCCGCCACGGCCAAATGTCCAGCCGGTCATGGGCGGCTCGTTGGTCAGGCGGCCGCGGTTGTAAACGTAAGCTGGCGCGTTGGCGAGGCCATGCGGGAGCGCGGGAGCCTGGCTGTAAGCGAGCGCACCGGAATGGGTGGCGCCCGCCCCCGGACGCTGCCCCCCGTGAGAAGGAGATCCATACGCCGCGCCGCCTGCTTGTGCAGCGCCCGTCCCGCCGGCCTGGTATTGCTGTGTGCCCTTGTCATGGCCGTGAGCGTTGCCATCGGCGGGACCGCCCCGGCCGGGCTGCCCATTATTGACTGCGTGGTTACCCTCATGCGAGACGCCGGGCCGGTTAACGGGCGGGCTCGTTTGCGGGTTGGCTGCGCCGGGCTCCAACATTCTTGCTTGAATGTGAGGCCCGTTATGGGCGTGGCCCGCCGCCTGGCCGATCGCGTGACCGAAGGCGTTGCCCTGGGGGAGCGCATGGGCTGTCTGGGTCTGAGTGGCTTGTGAGATGGCCGCGTTGAAGTCCGGTCCACCCGCGCTTTGTGGCACGGCTTGGGGTGGAGGGCCTTTTACGGGATCAATGGACATGAGAGCCTATCCCTCATCACAGGCGCATTCAAACATGATTCATAAGACTGCATGAGGAGCTTAATTGAATCAAGTAGCGCTTTAGATTTTTGGAACGATAAGAAATGGCAGGATAATGGTTTATGAAAAAATTTAATGACGAAGGCTCGAATACTAAGTGCGCACCAACAACGGGATGAGCAAATATTTTAGATAAGATCTAAAAACGGTAAATGTCCTTGGCCGCTTTTATCGTATTGAGATATGCGGCAACCGATAGATCGATCGGATCGCAATAGCCTCCGCCAAGACCGATACTGACGGCGATTCCTCGCTCAGCGAAGGTCTTGAACACAAGCCGGTCGCGGACGGCAAGACCTTCATGGCTGAGCGCCAACCTGCCAAGCTTGTCCTGGGCGAGCGGATCGACGCCCGCCTGATAGAGGACGAGATCGGGTCGAAAGCCGGCCACCGCCTCAAGCCCTTCGTGAAGGCGACTGAGATACAAGGCGTCCTCAGCGCCGTCCTGAAGCCCGATATCCAGATCCGAGGCCGCTTTCCGGAAAGGGAAATTTTTCTCGGCATGAAGGCTGAAGACAAAAACCTCCGGGCGTAGCC
>CAYVJO010000229.1:2057-5385 GCA_964451735.1 uncultured Hyphomicrobiaceae bacterium
GCACATCGAGATCGACGATTGCCACACGCGCCGCCAGCCCCTCTTCGAGAGCTATCAGTGCGGCAATGGCGAAATCGTTGAACACGCAATAACCCGAGCCGAAATCGGCGTGGGCATGATGGGTGCCGCCAGCGAGTTGACCGGAAAAACCATGATAGACCGCCTCCCGCATCGCCGCGACCGCTCCACCTATCGTCGCGCGCGTCCGTGCAACCAATTGAGGGCTCCATGGCAAGCCGATTCGTCGAAGTGCCTCGCGCGGTAGCGCGCCTTCAAGGACGCTGTCCACATAATCTGGACTATGAGCGCGCAGAATGTCCGTCCGCTCGGCCAAAGGCGAGAGGACGAGACGGCCCGGTTCGATAAGCCTGTCTCGCAATATGGCCTGTCTCAGAAGGCGATTTTTGTTTCTTGGAAAGCGGTGTCCGTCCGGAAGCGGGATATCGTAGCTATCCGCGTAAAAAAGCTTCATGTGCCGCAAGCCCTACGCTCCTGGAACAAAAGTCGCAGGGCCGAGCATGTCTGGCAGGCTTGCAATTTCTGGCCAGTCAATGGACCATAATTCATCATGAAATAATAAGACGTATATGGGAGAGTAAACGCAATGTGTCAGATTTTCGCCGGTCAGCCTCCAACGAACTATGATTGCGAAAAACGATCGGTTCGGCTTGGCGGCTATTCGACCAGCATTCAGCTCGAAACAGTATTCTGGCGTATTCTGGAAGAAATTGCAGCCGGGGAAGGCATCAGCCTGGCCAAATTCCTAGGAAAGCTCCATGACGAAGTCACGTTCATGCACGGTGAGGCGCGAAACTTCGCCTCGATGCTGCGTTGTTGCTGCCTGATCTATTTGGAGCGGCAAATTCCGCAAGAACGGCGGCGTTTAGGCGTCCCAAATGGAGCGGCAATGCTGACCGCCGCCGAATAGGCCGCCGCACTTTGTAGAACGTAGCAAGTCGCTACCACCTTCATGGTGCGTGCTTGTCCTATCCTTACATGCAAGGTGAAAGCTGCGTAGCGTGCCAGCCGGCGCGTACTCAATCCGAAACCGCAACGGAAGGAGGCCCCCATGGCAAAGGCCATCCATATGATGATCCGCGTTCTCGACGAAGTGCGTTCGCTCGATTTTTACCGCCAGGCGTTCCATCTCGACATAGCCGACCGATTTGCCTTCGACGATTTCACGCTGATCTACCTGCGCAATCCTGAGGCAGACTTCGAGATCGAGCTGACCGTCAATCACGGCCGCGCCGAACCGTATGAGCATGGCGGCGCCTATGGGCATGTCGCCTTCGCGGTGGAAGATCTTGAGGCAGAACATGCCCGCCTGAAGGCGCTTGGCTTGGCGCCTAAAGATATAAAGGAATTTCACAGGGACGGCGCGCTCATGGCCAAGTTCTTTTTCATTGAGGACCCCGATGGTTACAAGATCGAGGTTCTTCAGAAACACGGGCGTTACCGCTAACGATTTCACTGAAGCAATAACGGGCGCTCAATGCAAGAAGCCTGGTAATATCAAAGGGAGGAAGTACAATGCGTGTCATTGATAGGCGCACGAAAGTCTCGCGCCGCAGCTTCTTGAAAGGCGGCGGCGCGGCGACAGTCGGTCTGATCGCCCTCACTGTTGGCTCCGGCATGATCGCCGCTCGAGACGGCGCATGGGCCATGCCAGTCGAGAACCTCAAATCGGAGACTATGCAGACCCTGATCCAGATGGCGCGCGACATCTATCCGCACGACCATCTGAGCGACAGATTTTATGCCGTTGCAGTATCTGGCTATGACAAAGCGGCTGCGACCGATGCAGCCTTGAAGGGTATGATCGAGGAAGGTGTTGCCGGCCTCGACACGATCGCGCAATCCCTGCACGGAGCCCGCTACACCGCTGTATGATGGGAGGCCAACCGGGTCGCGATCCTCACTCGGATCGAGAGTGAAAAATTCTTCCAGACCATTCGCGGCGGGTTGGTTACAGGTCTCTACAACAATCCCGAAGTCTGGCCGAAGTTTGGCTATGAGGGGTCGTCCGCGGAACAGGGCGGCTATCTCGACCGCGGCTTCAACGATATCAACTGGCTTTAAGCCGGGCTAAGGGAGGAAGATTTACATGGCAGCCTCATACGATTTGAATGACGACCGCGTCGTCGTTGTGATCGGGTCCGGCGCAGGCGGTGGAACGCTGGGAACCGAGCTTGCGCTCAAAGGCATCGATACGGTTATCCTCGAAGCTGGTGGACGGCATGAAATCGCCGATTTCGAAAATGACGAGTGGGGTATGTTCGGCAAGATTTCTTGGCTCGATACGCGCACGACGTCGGGCGGCTGGCGCGTCGCCAAGGATTTCTCGGGCCTGCCTGCATGGATCGTGAAGGCGGTCGGCGGCTCGACCGTTCACTGGGCGGGTGCGTCGCTGCGCTTGCAGGAGCATGAATTCAAGGGCCGTACTGTCTATGGCGACGTGGCCGGCGCGAACCTGCTCGATTGGCCGATCACGCTTAAAGATCTGGAGCCCTATTATGCCAAGGCCGAGGACAAGATGGGCGTTACACTTACAAACGGCATCCCCGGCCTCCCAGGCAATAATAATTTCAAGATCCTGAAAGCGGGCGCAGACAAGCTTGGCTACAAGGAATGCCATACTGGACGGATGGCGATCAATTCGGAGCCGCGCGACGGACGGGGCTCGTGCATGCAGATCGGCTTTTGTTTCCAGGGCTGCCGGTCCGGCGCGAAATGGTCCACGCTCTATGCCGAAATTCCCAAGGGCGAGGAGACCGGCAAGCTGGAGGTGCGGCCTAATTCGCATGTTCTGCGCATAGAGCATGACGCCAAGGGCAAGGTAACAGGCGTGGTGTATGCTGATAAGGACGGCAAGGAGCAACGCCAGAAAGCGCGCGCGGTCTGCGTGGCGGGCAACTCGATCGAGTCGCCGCGGCTTCTGCTCAATTCAGCGTCGTCGATGTTCCCTGACGGGCTCGCAAACTCCTCCGGCCAGGTTGGCAAAAACTATATGCGCCATGTGACGGGCAGCGTTTATGGTGTGTTCGAGAATCCAGTGAACATGTATCGGGGCACAACAATGGCGGGCATCATCCAGGATGAAGCCAAGCACGACCCCTCGCGTGGCTTTGTTGCCGGTTACGAGCTGGAAACGCTTTCGCTGGGCTTGCCGTTCATGGCGGCTTTCCTCGATCCGGGAGCCTGGGGCCGCTCTTTCACCTCCGCGCTCGACCGCTACGATCACATGGCCGGGATGTGGATCGTCGGCGAGGACATGCCGCAGGAAACAAATGCAATCACATTGCACCCCACAGAAAAGGATCAGTAC
>CAYVJO010000230.1:0-5341 GCA_964451735.1 uncultured Hyphomicrobiaceae bacterium
AACGGCGGCAAGGCGCTTTGCCTGACCGCCGCATTAGCCTGGCATGCGGAAAGGCCTTACCGCAAATTCCGTGGCAGGAAAGGCGTTGGATCCAAGCCGACATTGCTCGCGAGTGCTCGCAATGCGTTCAACCCGCCTGCATCTCCGCCATTGATCACGCCGACGGAATTTGTGGTAGACGAATTGCCCGATATGTAATTTGCCCAAACCGTCTTCCAGGCCTGTTGCGGTGAATAGGACTGACCATTTTGATCGCCGTTCTGACGAAGGTGATCATATACGGCCTTTGCAAGAATTGCTGTGTCTTCTCCCATGCCTCTTCTTGCGAAGGCGCGATCGGTAATGTTGTTAGGCGTGGTGTAAGAAAGGACGGACAAGGCACGTTCCTTGAGAGCGGTTCGCCCGCCATTCGCATACGTATCCCGTGTCCAGTTCGTCGCGACGATAGCGTCATGTCCTCCTGCTATATAGGAATTGCGAAGGATTTGAGCCAACCGTTGCGCGCTCGAATTATCCGTGTTGTTGAGCACTGGGCCGCCGATCGCAACGCCGGGACTATATGATATACGATTGTTCGCTATTGCATTTCTAATATAATCGATGTTCAGGCGCTGCACCGGATTGGCGTTTTGCGAGAGTCGAGCAAGCTGAGTATCGACCACAGCGGGCGGTTGCGCCGTATTCTCAATATATTCGCTGATATAGAATTCGAGACGCGCTCCATTGGCCACGCGTGAGGTGCCAACGACGTTGGGTGGCGTATTGATAATTTGGGTCAATGTCTGGCGGGATGGCCTCGCGCCACGATCGATATTGTCGCCCGCTTCAGTCATTCCAATGCCGCGAACTAAGCCGGCCCCCACATCGCCCGCAACAGCGGGAATATCGAAAATATTGGCGTTGTTGGAGAAGCCTGGGCCGCTGAAGTTGAATTCGCCGTCTGCCCCGAGACTGACGCGCGAAGCTGTGCCGCCAATCCCTACATAAATCCCTGTGCTTTGCTGAAGCGCAATGCCGAGGCCGCCGACGAGGGGCGCAAACCAACCGGTGGCGGGAGCCGAATTACGCATGACCTCGCCAAGGCGATTCGCCGCTGTGCGGCTTCCAGGGATACGGTGGAGATCGCCCCATGTCGTTACGCCGCCAGCGTTTGGGCTGCCATTGGCGAAATCGAGCTCGAAATTGATGATATTGCCTTGACTGTCCCGGTTGACGTTGAAGGCGTTACGCAATTGCTCGAAACCATCCCGGAACGATTCCGTTACGCCCTGGTCGCCCGATCCAGGCGACCAGCTTACACCGGCATTGAAGAACAGCCAGTTGGAGGGATCGCCTTTGTTGACGCCTATGCCAGGGATCCCGAGAAAGCGCTCGCCATTCGCCGCGTTGAGAGGGTTGCTGCCCGGCCTCGCATTTGGATTGAACTCGGTGAGACCGGCGTAGCCGGCACGGAAGTCGAAGCCATCCTTGTTCCAGGTCATGACATACATGCCTGGCAGCGGCCCTTGAACCGGCCCGGTTGGCGGAACGATACCGAGCCACAAGGTCGAGTTCCCAAGCACATCGAGCACACTGCCGCCATTGGCAAGAATCTGCTTGGTATTCTTTGGCAGTATCAGCGCGATTGCCGCTGAAGTGTCGGCCGGTATCAAACGGCGGACTTCGGGCGGTATCTGGTTCAGAATGTCCGCAGGAATGGCGTTGATACGGGTGCCGATAATGGCTGTGGTATTGGCCGGGAGGTTCTCTATTGCTCCACCGATTGCGTTGCCCAAGGCGCCCAAGGAATTCGTAACCACTTCGGGGGCGCCGAAAGTGCCATCCGGCCGGAGACCTGGAACGGTTGGCGTGAGGATAGGCGGAGTCCTAGGCAAGCCCAGCTGAGCAAGTTGAATTTCGCCATCGAACTGCGCCAGGTCGCCTTGAGTGGCATTTACTGGCGACGTATCGGTCACACCTGCATCAATAGAAAAATCAGGATTGACGGCTCCTGTCATTCGACCACCTCACTTGTGTTTCCGCATCGTTTTGCTTTCTCGTGATGCAAAACAGTTTATTATGGAAAGTAAATCAAGAAACATTGCCCGAATAAAATTGCTTATGGCGCTACTTTTAGCATGTTTTCTGGATATATGCTTGCTCAATTACGTAAATCAAAGGACTTTTAATAAATTTCAGAATTTTACTCTTATTTACGAGCAAAAAGTGACATAAAATTGTGCAGACCAAATAAAAATGCATATAATTCAGAAATTTTTTGAAAAATTTTTCATAATATTTGATATTAAAAGGTTTAAAAACAAAGAGCGCAATCATAATTTAAATAAATACTATATATATTAACATAATTAATTAAAACGTAGGAATTTTTCTAGAAAAAGTGGTTGGATTGGAGTCGAAAAAAAACTCAATGAATCTGTAGCGCAAGATCTTCATAACGTCAGTGTTTTGTTATCGTAAGAGCTACAAGCAGAATAAAACCTTATCTAGTCTAATAGACTTAGAACGGATCTCTAACTGCGCTTCGTGCACCTGCGGCGGCCTGAGGCCGTTACAGGACGCTTTGCACGAATATTTCAGAATGTCAGAATTTCTTCATCTCGCCTGACGCCACCACCGGCCCCGTCGCCACTCCGCCAGGCGATCCGCCTAGAGGTTCGTCCGTGATCGCAAGCTTTACGCCAGCGCCGATCTGAGCGGCAAGCCGCGCGGGCACCGCTGGTCCTTTTGGGCCAGAGACTCCAACCAGGCCAAGGGAAACGGGCGGATTTCCCTCCTCAATAAGCCAAATCTCGAAATCGCGCCCTTCAGCCTTCTCGCCAGCAACCCTGGTAATCAGCAAACGGCTATCATTGGGATCGTATAGCGCAACGAATTGCTGGGAAGTCTGCCGATCAGACAGTACGGCGACCAATTTTTCCTGTTGTGGCGCATCTTCGGGCGGTCGCAACAGACCGAATGCCAGAAAAGCGAGCGCCGCCAAGGCTACACCGGAGAATGCTCGCCAGAAGGCAAGACTGTTCCAGAAGCCAGGCGAGGGAACATATTCTGGGGCTGCCGGTTCGTCAAAAAGCCGGCGGTCCAATTGTAATTTTACAGAAGCGGGGGGTTTGATCGGTGCGTATTCGCGGTTCAAGCCCGATAACCGTATCTCCCAATCGGCGACAACCCTTGCAAAAGCCGGCTCGCGGTCAAGCCGTGCCTTGACGGCGTCTCGCTCGGTGCTATCGAGAACGCCCAGCACATATTCCGCCGCAAGCGCGTCGTCATCGCGATATTCGGGGGGGCTGTTTGCGTCCACGTTCATTCTTCCAGGCATTCTTTCAATTTCAGCAGGCTGCGCCGCAACCAGCTTCGCATTGTATTGAGAGGCACGCCGAACCGGTTTGCCAGGTCTTGGTATGAGTATCCATCAAGATATGCGCCACGAACAGCATTGGCTTTCGTGTCATCAAGCCGTTCAAGACAGTTCTCAACTCTCGCATGTTGTGACGACGCGATTACACTTGCTTCCGGGGTTGGCCAGTTTTCGGCTATCGACATCACCCGTTCGTCAATCACTTGCGTAGTTTTACGCGCGCGAAGCCGGTCGATAGCGTGATTCCTGGCAATAGCGATCATCCAGGACATTGGGCTCGCGCCCGATGCGGCATACAGACCAGCTCGCCGCCAGATCCGCACATAAATTTCCTGCAGCGCGTCTTCCGCTTCTGCGCGATCCTTCAATAGACGAAGCGCAACACCGAAAAGTTTCGTGGATGTGAGCAGATAGAGACGATCAAACGCGTGCCTGTCCCCAAGCGCAATCCTCGCCAAAAGCTCCGATATGTCTTCTTGGATAAACAAGTCCGGGCACGTCATGAATGAATGCATCGATCACTGCGAGATACATGACACAGCATTGTGTCAAAGACTAGTGGTTCGGACCGAAAAGTGCGAAGCGGTTTGCGGATACACCCGATGCTCTCGACGCTTGCATGGGAAATGGCGTCTCCGCCGCGACTCGAACGCGGGACCTACAGCTTAGGAGGCTGTCGCTCTATCCTGCTGAGCTACGGAGACAACTTGTGAATGTGTACTTGGCGTGAGGCGCTACGGTCAAGACTGCAACATGGCCTGCCGGGAGAGGCGCGAGCCCATCCAGCCTAAGGATAGCTCCTTACGTAATCGTCACGGGCGCTCATTGCCGCAGAAGGTTGCTATAAAGATAGGGATAAAACAAGAACGACCGGGGCCAGGCAGAGTGCTTGATGTGAAGATGCAATCGCTCATGAATAAAACTGGCATTGGCATGCCAAAGCATGCCGGCTTGAGTGCAATGTTTTTTTTGCTGTGCCTCCTTATTGCGTATCCTGCAAGGGGAGCCTGTAAAGGCGAGGACGGCGGAACGAGCGTGGTCACGGAGATCAATTCGGGCGAAACTCTGATCCTTGAGGATGGGCGGGCAGTTCGTCTTATAGGCGTGCTCATGCCGAGGCGCGCGCGAGAAGGGCCGGCGTTCGAGGCGCGCGCCTTGGCCGAGGCCGCTATTGAGAAGCTTACCCTCGGCAAGAAAGTGTCATTACAGCTCGATACGCGCAAACGCGACCGTTATGGCCGAATTCTTGCTCATGTTGAGGCCGTCGGGGATACAGAAAGCTTCTGGGTGCAGTCCAAGCTCGTCGAGGCCGGTTTGGCAAAGGTTATCTCCTTTCAGGATAACCGCCTTTGCGTCGAACGCCTTCTTGCTCTGGAGCAGGAAGCAAGACGCGCTCGCAAGGGCTTGTGGGGAAATGGCTTTTTCTCGATCCGCTCCGCCGATGCGCAGGACATCCTGTATGGCCTGGCCCAAAGCTATGAAGTTGTGGAAGGGCGAGTGAGCAGCGTTACCGAGATACGCGGTCGCACCTACATCAATTTTGGACAGAACTGGCGGCAGGATTTCACGGCTTTCATACCTGAGAAAAGCAGCCGGCTTTTCGGAGCCGAGAACAGCGTTTCGCCAGTGGGTATGAGCCTTGCCAGCTTAAATGGAAAGACTATTCGCGTACGAGGCTGGCTGAAAAACGTCAACGGGCCGTCTATGACCGTAACTCATCCGGAGCAAATAGAAATTATTGGCGAGGATAAATCCGTCTACGTGCCAAGCAAGACTGCATCACCTCGCGGCGCTTTTCTCGGCGATCCGCAAACCGGGTTTGGCGGGACGGCACCATCGACTATGGAAGATGGCGCGCCATCACTGAATTGAACCCATTTGCTTGTAAACCATGAGCTTGTTCGCGTTGGCCTCTCAACTCGTCCCACACTTGAGCTTAGCGCATCGGACCGAAAAGTGCGCAGCGGTTTTCGGTCCGATGCT
>CAYVJO010000231.1:0-5302 GCA_964451735.1 uncultured Hyphomicrobiaceae bacterium
ATCACGCACAGCTTTCGCAGATCGCGTGACTGCGCCACTCTGCCGTTTGTCAGGAGCGTGCAACGAGAATGCAGCCCGCCGCGATCAGCAATGTTCCGATCATCCTGAGCGGTGTCACGGTCTCGTGCAAAAGAAAAACGCCGAACAGCATGACGACGATGAAGCTCACGCCGACGAAGGGGTAGGCGAGCGACAGGTCCACTTTCGACAATATCCAGAGCCAAACCGCAACGCTCACACCGTAGATTGTCAGTCCCGTCCACACGAGCGGCGACGCCGCGACCGCGAGAACAAGATTTGGCCCGTCACCGCGTATGGCCGAGGCGACCAGGGGCGTGCTCATGCCCAATTTGAGCGCGAGCTGCGCACAGGCGGAAGCTGTGACGGTCAATAGGATCAGACCGAGTGTAGTAATGGACATTGAAAGGTCTCCCGGAGCCATAGCCAGCAGAAGCGTCTAGCCAACATCTTCCGCCAGTGCGGGCGAATACGGATGTCTCAGTGTTTACATACTCTTTTTCGCATAGCCGATTTCAAGTTCAGACGATCACGTTATCGAGTCTGATCCGATCTGATGTTACGGAACAGGGCTCTAACTTTTGTCTTGGCGCAAGCTTTTCGCAAAACCGGTTTCCACTTTTGCGGATTACGCTCTAGTGGTTCGATTCCAACATTTTCATCCCACACGCTCGACCTCCGTGTGCAAATGTTGGAATCAAAGAACCAACTAGCTAAGCATTTGTTTCTAGTGAAGCTTTTGAATTTGACATTTGAATGATGCGTCTGCGGCGAGCGGGACTCAAATGTCAAATTCGCTCCACTAGATCGAAAAATCGACATAGCGCGCAACCAGGATCACGACTACGCAAAGGACGCCCGCAAGCTGGCTGGCGCGGTCGTGGAGAGCGAATTCAACGGGATCTTCATCGACATCTCCACGTTTCGCGGCGATCCAGATCCGGTTGGTCCAGAAGATCATGACAAGGCATAAAACCCACAAAATGTCCTGATTGGCGTATTCCAGCTTCACTTCCGGACTGCTGACAAAAAGCGCCAGAACAACGATCGATGCGGTCGCGTTCGCGATGCCGAGGCTGTACATCGTGTCGCTGTCAACGCCGGAATAGCCGCGCCCCAGAACCGGATCGTTTCGCCCGTTCATCTTTCGCAACTCGATATAGCGCTTCAGATAGGCGAGGCTGATGAACAAAAAAATGCAGAACGCCAGCAGCCAGGACGACAGAGCCACCTCGATTGCGACGGCCCCGGCTAGAACGCGCAACATGTAAAGAACCGAAAGGGCGAGGACGTCGGCGGTGAAGACGCGCTTGAGATAGAAGGAATAGGACATCGTCAGCGCGAAGTAGGCCGAAAGCACCAGAAGAAATTTCAGAGGCAGAAAAAGGATCGAAAGAGCGAGCGCCGCTATTGGAAGGCCGATAGCTCCTCCTATGCCGAGATTGAAGGACAGCGCGCCCGATGCCAGCGGACGATTCCGTTTTATGTCGTGTTGCCGGTCCGCCTCCCGATCCCAAAGATCATTGATGAAATACCCACCGGAAGCGCATAGGCTGAAACAGGCAAAGGCAACCAAAGCGGCAAAAATGGCAGCGCCACTCTCATATTCATGCGATGTCAGCAAGGGCACGAAAATCAGCAGATTCTTCGCCCAATGATGAGGGCGCATCGTTCGAACGAATGCGCTCAATCTTACCGGTTCTTCCACTAAGCTCACGTCCGGTGCTCCATCATACGGCTTAGACGCGCCTGTGGGATCAATAGTTCGATCTCTAAGCCCATAAGCTGCCTGTTTGCATCGTTGTGAAGTGCTGCTTAGCAGTTTCGATGAACCAAGCCAAACATTCACACGTCGAAAAATTTGACGTCGAGCCAAAACTATTTCACTCAAGCGCTAATGAACTTGTTCAGCGATTATTCAATACCTATGATCAAGATAAACAAGCGAATCCGCCCGACGAGGCTTCGACGAGCCTTATCGATGACTCCAACATGCTGACGTCCCGGGGTTCAACCAGAATGAAGGAACGTAGTTTCGAGCCGCGGATAGCGAGTGACGCCTCCGGCAAGCAGGGACGGGCCGCAGCCCTGGCCGCAGGCGCAGCCATGGTTCTCGTATCCGTACTCGCGACGATTTTTTTCATGGAAGCTGGTTTCCGCATTGTGAGCGGGCAGTCCGTGACGGAATTTCGGAACTGGCGGCTCGATAATGTGCGCACCAAGCGCATCGGCGATCGCGCAATCCCGGACCCGCAACTCGGATGGACCTTGAGAGCCGATCATCGGACGCCAAGATTCAATACGATAGATCATGGCGTCCGGCGCAATTTCGATGAAGACGGCATTAGGCAAGGCGGCGTTCTGGCTGTCGGCGATTCCTTCACGGAAGGGTTCGATGAAGTCGTGGATGCCGAGACATGGCCCTCTCATCTGGAGACAAAACTTGGCGTACCGGTCGTGAATGCCGGCGTTGCCGGATATGCTTCTGATCAAATCATTCTTAGAGCGGAACAACTGATTCCCATTGTGACCCCCCGGACGCTTATTGTCGGGCTGACCGAAGTCGATATTTCACGCGCAGCGTTATCCGAAGCCGGTGCGCCCAAACCTTATTTCACCGTCGAAAACGATGAGCTTATCTACCATCCTCCCGGCCCGCTCGACGCGAAAACCGATGAGGGAGCTGTCCGCTCTGCTCTCCGCAAGGCGCTGGGCTATTCCTTGCTCGCGGATCATTTGCTCAGCCGTCTGGCTCCTAAATTCTGGTATCCGGCCGAAGCTTCGGTCTACCGGGAAGTCATAAACAATCCCGTCGATATCACATGCCGTCTCCTAAAGCGCTTGAAGCGCATGACCGACACCAGAAAAATACAGCTCCTGTTGTTCTTGCAATATGGCGGCGAACTTGTTCTGGAAGAACCTGAAATCGTATACGACATGCGCGACGTGACGCTATGCGCCCGGGAAAGTGAGATCGAGGTCGTGGATCAATTCGCACCGCTCAAGGCCCTGACCAATTCCAATCCCGTTGCGGTTGCGGAGTATTATGTACTGCATAATGGCGAGTTCGGCCATATGTCCTCCAAGGGCAATGACCATGCCGCTTCTCTCCTGGCCGAAGCGATCAAGCGTCTTCAATTGCCGGCAAACGCGACGCTCAGGAATGATAATACCCTGCAAAACTGACTATCAGCTCAAGAGATCCTTGAGAATCGGCGCGGAGCCAGTGTCTCGGCCGGTTTTACGATGATAAGCCGAAGGAACGCCAAAGAGTGAGTAGACGGTGTTCACGACCGATCCGATGGTCAAATAGTCTTCGATATTGAAAAGCTCCGGCAGATCCGTCCGGACTTGCATTGCGCTGAAGTCAAAAGGCGTCCCCATGGTTTTTTCGAGCATGGGATCGACCGCAAGGTGGGCTTTCGATACGTCACTGGACAAATCCTTAAGATCGGATGCGCCAATGACGAGCCCACTTTTGACGCCTTTTCCGCCGAGCAGGATCGTATTGGAGTATTGATTGTGATTGGTGCCGGTGGCATCGATCGGCATGTCGGCGGCGCGCATGGTGCGGCCGAATTCACTCGCGATCATGATGGTGGTGACGTCGAACATCGAGCGTTTGTCGTCGAAAGCGGTTTCAGCAAGCCCTTGAAGCAGGGCCGCGATTTTAGCGATGGCGCTACCGAAAAGCTCTGGCTGGGCCTTCGCCAGCTCCGGGGCGTGAACATCGAAATGTTCGGGCAGTACGTAGATCGCTGCGCGCGACAAGGAAAGACGGAAGCATTCCGCAATCAGGGCAACGCCTTGCTTTTCTGCGCTCTGTGAGGGATCGGACGGCGAAAGGGCTGCAAGCCTGCGGTGAACTTCAGGCGACTGGTCGAGCGCGGATCGCATAAGCCGGGCGCCTTCTGAGACCGCTCCCTGGCTTTGCGCAACAGCATCAATCCGTGAGCGCACGAACGAGGTAAGCGGGTCATGCGCATGGGCAGGCGGAATCTGTTTCAAGCGTTCAGGCAACCCGCGCAACACCCTGGGTACAAGCGGGATCACGCCGGAATGGTTCTGAGCATTATAATCGGCTTTCTCGGCTGGAATGATTGCATCGACCGCCCCTGGTTTGCGCCCGGTCTCAGGCAGGTTCAGATGGGGAATGAAGCTGTCGCCGCCAAACGGGTCGCCCGTGAACAGAAAATTCATGTTCTGTGTATGGCCGTCAAAGCTTGGCGTCATCACCACCCCATTCAGGACACTGAAGCGGTCCTTGAACGGGAGAAGGGGTTTCACAAGGCTCGTCGCCGCCGCGCGATGGCCGTTTCTGCCCTCCCATGGAACCGGCTCCCGGCCGAGGTAATTCTGGATTCGGCCTGCCGCGGTCATCGCCAAGGGGCGTGCGTCGAACATGTATGACGTATCCGCGCCGCCATTCATGACGATCATCAGAAAGAAATGGGGATCATCGGTAAGCGCTTCGGCTTCAGCGCGGCGGAGGAAGCCAAAATTCGGCAGCAGCAGAGTGGCAGCTCCGGCCAAACCGAATTGCAGGACATTGCGTCGAGACCGCCTCATGGAACCGAACCTTAATTCTTGAGAAGAAAATAGGGGTTAAGCATGACCGAAAGTGTCATGGCCTCTATCGTAGTCGCCGCCTGTTGCTCGGCATAGGTACGCAGAACAAAATCGCGCCATATATCATATTCGCTTCTTGGCGCGTTATAGCCCATCATCGCCAGCCAGAAGCTCATCAAGACAGTCTCGCTTCGCGCCTCTTTCGAAGGCCATGCGCATAGCGCCTCCAGCGTATGCACAAACTGATCGTTCAGGAGGATTTGCGGCGAGCTACAGCTATTGGCGAGGCTTTTGGCGAAACGCGAGAAAGCCAATCTCAGAAGGACCATGTTGACAGCATTGGGCTGTCCGTTCTGAAAACTATGCTCCGAGCCGAATGCGGACCATGTCCCTGTCAGATCTTCTAGTCCATCGGCCGGCATGAAACGGTCCAGTTCAAGGGGGGCCTCCTTAGACGCGATCCGTGCCGAAAGCTCCTTCGACAAGGCGTTCAGACCCTTGAACTGCGCAGGCGCAGTGTTTGCTGGCATTACTATGGCGGCTGCCAGCCAAAAAAGACATACAAGCGCTAGCCTTTTCATTTGCCAGCCTTATGACGTGAAAGTTCGCCCTGAATCCAGAGGAAAAGCTCTTGCCGTTCCTGGCTCGACATCAGCTTGTTCTTGGGCATTCTGAATTTTGGATCGGACGAAGCCAAGCGGCTGGAGATTTGTTG
>CAYVJO010000232.1:0-5300 GCA_964451735.1 uncultured Hyphomicrobiaceae bacterium
CTTTTGACGCCGGCATAGTTGAAACTGCCCTCGGTATCAGCCGCTTGCGACGACCATCGGAAGCTTTGCTCGTTACCGGGTGACAGCGAGGCGCCCCAAAAATTTTGGATCATGTCAAAATCGAAGCTGGTCTTGCGGCTCTGATACTGCGCCGCGTCAACCTGTCTGATCTTCGTCTCCACGCCAATCCGGGCGAGGGCGCGCGCATATGTCAGGTAAAGGCGTTCCTGATCGCGAGTTGCGGCGAGCATCTCGAAGGTGAAAGGCTCGTTTGTCTTGGTGTTGACTAGGATGCCGCCTTTAAGTTCGTAGCCGGCGGAGGAAAGCAACTCCAAAGCCTGACGGCGGTTTTCCCGGTCGCGTCCTGAGGCATCGGTTTGCGGCTGTGTCAACTGTCCGGACAGCGCGGCGTCAGCCACGGCGTCGGGAAACGGCGCCAGCCATTCGCGTTCGAGCGCATCGGCCGGACGCCCGTGAAAGGACAATTCGGAGCCTTGGAAATAGCTTTGCGTGCGGGCGTAAAGACCGTGATGGAGATTTTTGTTCAGCCACTCGAAATCGAATAGCAAGATGAGGGCCTGCCGAACGCGGCGGTCCAAAAACACTGGACGGCGCGTATTGAAGACTAAGGCGTTCATGCCCGCAGGCAGACCTGTCTTGAACTCGGCCTTGACGATGCGCCCATCCGCAATCCCTGGAAAATCATATTCGCGCGCCCAGCGGCCCGGATCGCTCTCGCGGTTGATGAGAAACAGCCCCTTCTTGAAAGCCTCGAACATTGTGTTTCCGTCACGATGGAATTCGTAGCGGATCTCATCGAAATTATAAAAACCCTTGTTGACGGGCAGATCGCGTCCCCAATAGTCCTGATTACGCTTTAAGAGTAGAGACGCCCCTGGATCGATCGACGCAATCACATACGGCCCGCTCCCGATAGGCGGCGCAAGGCTCGTCTTATCGAAGGTCTCAGGGTCAATGAGATGTTTTGGCAGGATCGGCATCAGCCCAACAATGAGTGGCATCTCGCGGTCGCCATCGGCATCGAAGACGAGCTTGACGCCCCTCTCGCCCACGCGCTCCATCCTGTCTACTTTGGCGTAGTAGCTGCGATGGGTCGGGCGTCCCTTTTCACGCAACAGCTCCAGCGAGAAAATGACGTCGTCCACCGTGACAGGACGGCCATCCGCGAAACGGGCTTCGGCACGCAAGGTAAACAGCGCCCAGGTGCGGTCCTCGGGCATTTCGGCGCTTTCGGCGAGCAGGCCGTATAGCGAGAAAGGCTCATCATGGGAGCGGGCGAGAAGGCTTTCATAGATATATTCGCGAACGCCCGGAGCTGCATTTCCCTTGACGATCAGGGGATTGAGGCTGTCAAACGAGCCAAGAACGCCGAATGCGGCACGCCCACCCTTGGGCGCGTCCGGATTGACGTAGCCGAAATTGGCGAAGTTGGCGGGATATTTCACATCGCCATGCATGGCGATGCCGTGTTTCGGCTGAGCGGCGGCCCCAACTGCCAAAACGAACGCCGGAATGGCGGCGAAGAGCATCGCAATTCTAGAGCTCTTGCAGCGAAAGGCCCTCATAGGATTTCCCCCTTAGCGGAAGCCATTTTCATGCATGGTTCACGGCATAGCATATTTTTACCGCGCGAAAACTGCCTTACTGATGCTGCTTTGCTATCGCCATGCTCATTTGCCGTGCTATGTAAAGTGAGCTTGAAGAGGACATTCCCTAAAAGGTCCGCCGCTGGGATTATGGAACGAGAACACTGCTATACGCGGCCGCCACGGGATTGCCTTATTTGAATGTTTGGACCTCAATAAAATTTTCGGTCGCCATTCGTGTTACCGGCGAGACGTATGGCGAACGGGGAGTAGCGTGGCAAGAAAAATACTCTTCCGCGAGCCCAGAGAACGGGGTTTGCGCTCAAGTGCGAATTGAAAGGTCAACGAGATGGTTGCAAAAAAAGGTGAAGGTGAACTCCGTATCGGCGCTCGCGCCGTTCTTATCGCCTTGGCGCTTGCTCTGGCTACGGGATTCTCCGCCAGCCCATCCGCCGCACAGGCCAAGAAGGGGGACGCAAAGCCCGACGAGGAGCAAAGCGCGTGGGTCAAACTTTGTGAAACGGCGCCCGATCTGTCCGATCCGAAAAAGAAATTGAATGTCTGTCTAACACACCATGAACGGCTAGACGGTAATACTGGCCGCGTTCTCGTGTCCGCTGCCATTCGTGAAGTCGAAGGGCAGGACAAGAAGGCGCTGATGGTCATGGTTCCGCTCGGTATGGCGCTGCCTCCAGGCGTTCAGGTCAAGATCGACGAAAACGAACCTGTGAAGCTCGAATATACGCTATGCCATGGCGCTGGCTGCACAGCTGAAGGTGAGGCGACTGCCGCCGTACTCGATCAGCTCAAAAAGGGCAAAAGCGTAGTCGTTGCCGCAATCAACCTCGCTGGCAAAGCGATCGGTTTCCCCGTCCCGTTGACAGGCTTCGACAAAGCGCTGGCGGGCAAACCTGTCGATAATGAGAAATATAAGGAAGCGCGCCAGCGTTTGATGGTTGCCATTCGTGAGCGGCAGATTGAGCTGGCGAAAAAAGCTCAGGAAGAGAATGGCAAAAAAGGCGGCGCCACGAAACAACAGTAAATCAAAATTTATAATTCAGCAGCCGCTGTTGCAGCGGCTGCTTTGGATACTTGTCATGCCGAGTCACGAGCTTGTTTTCTATTATGCACCTCGTAGTCGGTCGGGAGCAGTTCTGTGGATGCTGGAAGAAGCCGGCATTCCTTACACGCTCAATATACTGAATTTCGAGAAGGGGGAGCACAAGTCTGCCTCCTATCTTGCGATAAATCCGATGGGCAAGGTCCCCGCTATCAAGCATGGCGAGACCATCATCACCGAAGCTGCTGCGATTTGTTGCTATCTGGCCGACGCTTTTCCTGGCGCGGGCCTTGCTCCCGCCATAGGCGATCTGTCCCGCGGAACGTATCTGCGCTGGTTGTTTTATGCACCTAGCTGTATGGAACCTGCTATGATTGATCGCACTTTCGAAAGCGAGCCGCGCCCTGCAGGCACGATAGGCTATGGCGATTTCGAAACGGTGATGACCGTCGTCGCGAGCGCAGTTTCCGGCGGGGTCTACCTCCTTGGCGACAGGTTTTCGGCGGCTGACGTGGTTCTCGGTTCGACATTGCGGTACGGTATGATGTTCGGAATTTTCCCGAAGCGACCAGAGTTCTCCGACTATGTCGCCCGTCTGGAGGCGCGCCCTGCCCATAAAGCCGCTCATGCCCGGGACCAGCAGTACGCCGCCGCGCAGAGCGCTTGACCCTTCCACTCAATCTAAGTTGCCCTGTTGCCCTTCTCGCGAGCTTACAAACAAAGGCGCCAGCAGGACTCGCAAATTCTCCGTCAGAATCTTTGGCCGATGCGTTTTGCGGTCGACATAGACATGGACGAAGTAGCCTTCAGCTGCCGCATCCTGTTCTTGCCCGCGAAACAGGCCGATCTCGTAGCGCACAGAGCTATTGCCGATATGGGCAACCCGCAAGCCAGCGACGACAGGCTGGGGAAATGACACGGGTTTGGCAAATCGGCAACCGGTCTCGACGACCAGCCCGACAATCTCGCCATTTTCGAAATCGAGAAAGCCGCCATCCAGCAGGTAATGGTTCACCACCGTGTCAAAAAATGAGTAATACACGACATTGTTGACATGACCGTAAACATCATTGTCCATCCACCGGGTCGGGATTGTCAGGAAATGGCGGTATGTGTCACGGCTTCCCAATAATCTTGGCATCTTTGGTCCCTCGTTCCGGTCCTTGGTCAGTGACGGCGAACATCTAGTGGTTCGATTCCAACATTTGCATCCCGCACGCTCGACCTCCGTGTGCAAATGTTGGAATCAAAGAACCAACTAGCTAAGCATTTGTTTCTAGTGAAGCTTTTGAATTTGACATTTGAATGATGCGTCTGCGGCGAGCGGGACTCAAATGTCAAATTCGCTCCACTAGAGCGTAATCCGCAAAAGTGGAAACCAGTTTTGCGAAAAGATTACGCCAAACAAAAAGTTAAAGCCCGGTTCTCAATCCATCAGACCGGATCAGGCTCTAAACGTTACCTTCACGCGATAGCAAGAAGCCGCGTTGCCCTTGTAGAAATCATGTATAAACTTTCGTGTATACCGACAGCAAAAGCGCATTCGCTGATATTCGGTAAGGCTTTTCCGCGAGATGACATAGGATAAGGCGATGTCGATCTGGGGTAAATTGGCGGGTGCGGCCGCCGGACTCGCAATAGGCGGTCCACTTGGCGCGTTGGTGGGCGGACTTGCAGGCCATCTTGTGATTGACCGTGATAGTGACAGCGAGGTCGATAAGCAACTTGCTTTCACCATCGGAGTAATCGCGCTCGGCGCCAAAATGGCCAAGGCGGACGGGCATGTGAGCAAGGATGAAGTCCGGGCTTTCAAAGAGGTTTTCAAGGTCCCTGAAAGCGAACGCCAAAACGTTGCCCGGATTTTCGACCTCGCAAAGCAGGATACGGCAGGGTTCGAGACATACGCAAGGCAACTCGCGCGCTTGTTCAAGGACGATCCCGATATGCTTCGCAGCGTGCTGGACGGGCTGTTTCACATTGCAGGCGCCGACAACCGTCTCGATCCGGGCGAGCGCGCCTATCTGGAAACGGTGGCGCGTCTGTTCGGGATCGAAGAAGCCGAGTTCCGCTACATTCTCGCAAGGCATTGCAGCGCTGAACGCGAGAGCCCGTATCATGTTTTAGGAGTTGCACCAGACATCTCCAATGAGGATTTGCAGCGTCATTACCGCAAGCTCATGGTGGAGAACCATCCCGACAAGCTGATCGCGCGCGGGCTGCCCCAGGAGATGATCGATATTGCGAATAAGAAGATCGCTGAAATAAATGGGGCTTACGATGAGATCAAGCGGGAGCGGCAGTTTTAACGCCCCGGGAACTCCGGCAAGGACAGCCATATAGTGCTCGACACGCATCTTCCAGCTCAGTGGCGGCCATCGCCCAATTTCGAGCCGCGCCGGTTGGAGCGCGCACCAACGATGATCCTTCTGCACTATACAGGCATGAACAGCGCCGAGCGAGCAATCGACTGGCTCTGCGCGCCGATCTCGAAGGTTTCCTGCCATTACCTTGTCGATGAAGACGGGCGCATCACGCAAATGGTGAGCGAACATCTGCGCGCCTGGCATGCGGGTGAGGCATTCTGGGCGGGTGAGACAGACATCAATTCGGCCTCGATCGGCATCGAGATCCAT
>CAYVJO010000233.1:0-5272 GCA_964451735.1 uncultured Hyphomicrobiaceae bacterium
GAGATGATGACCTTTTTTGGTCTCACCCCCTTGCTCGACATTCAGTTCTGGTCGGCCCTGATAGACGGCGAACAGGCCGTTTCTCGCAAGATTATGGCGGATGTCGATGTCGGCGCATATAATGTTATCTTCGTGATGCCCAAACTACGCGACCTGCTGACGCGCGAATCCGACCGGGAGCAACTCATAGTCGCCGATCCAACCGGAGCAGATCAGGAAATCAAGCGTCTGCGCCTGCTGGTTGCCGAGCGCGAGCGCTCCCTGACCGACCCGCATGTGATCATCAATGTCATGCGGTCGATCGACGAATTTTACGAGGGCATGGCGGCGCTCCGAGGCGGGGACCATCCTTCCCTTTCGGTCGGGGCCATCGATTCGGGCAGCACGAAGAGTTTCGACTTTTTCGGCTCGACCTCCATCGTGGATGAAATTTCCGAACTCTTGATCGCGGTCTGGGATCGCATCAAATATTCGGCCGAGGACAATTTCCGCTATCAGATCGAAGTTGCGATGATGGCGGCCGGCTTTATTAACCGCGTCAAGGATGCACAGTCCGCGGGTCGTGTGAATGAAGAACAGGGGCAACGCATTACGCGCTCCGTCGCCAAGGCGATCGAGACCTTGTTCCGCGCCGGTGCTTACACGGAGAGCATGGACGAGATCCGCGAAGTGCGCGCAAGCCAGTTCCTGGTTCCGAAAACGCAGCTTCTCGAATATCGCCGCGAAGAGGCGCGCGTCGAGTTCAAATCGATCGAGATGCGGGACGGGCTGGAGACGGGCGAGAAAGCCGAACCCCTTACCAGGGTTCAGGAAGGACGGGATGCGTCACATTTGGACACCGTCGCAGGCGTCAAGGCCGCAATGTCCACTGACCTCGGGGAGGATGATCTGGAGGCGTCGAAATAACGCCTCGATATTGTCAAGCGCGCAGCTCAATTCGCGAACGTTTCAAGGCCTCGCTCCATGAACTCCCCTTCTTATATGGAGCTGGCGCTTGAGGATGCGCGTGCTGCGGCTGGGCGAGGAGAGGTGCCTGTTGGTGCCGTGTTGGTCAGCTCAGATGGTGTTATCCTTGCGCGTGACGGCAATCGTACCCTTGAATATCGCGATCCGACTGCGCACGCTGAAATTCTGGTTATACGGGCTGCCGCAAAGCATGCCGGCAGTGAACGTTTACCAGGCTCCCGCCTTTACGTTACGCTGGAGCCATGCACGATGTGCGCCGCGGCGATATCTTTCGCCAGGATTGAACGGCTGTATTTCGGCGCGGCTGATGAAAAATCTGGCGCGGTCGATCATGGTGTCCGCTTTTTCTCGCAAGCCGCCTGTCATCACGCGCCTGAGGTTTATGGCGGCATCGCGGCGTCGGATGCGGCTGATTTGCTGCGGGAATTTTTTGCCGCTCTGCGTTAGAGTGATTCCCGCGCCGGGATGCGCTTTCCTCCAAGGGGAAGGGGAAGCTGAGGCGGACTGAACCAATCCCGGATATGAATATAGCTCAAGGGTCCAGATTGCTGGCCAAGGTGACACGTGCTTTCGTTGAAAAGGATCGTGCCATGACGTTTGAAACACCTGCCTATGATCCAGACAATGTGTTCGCCAGGATTTTGCGCGGCGAACTACCCTGTCACAAGGTCCATGAGGACGAGCGCTGCCTCGTTTTTATGGACATCATGCCTCGTGCCGATGGGCACGTGCTTGTGATCCCGAAAGCGCCATCACGCAATATCCTCGACGCGGGGGAAGACGATCTCAAGCACCTCGTCCTCATTGTTCAGAGAGTGGCGCGCGCGGCGAAAGACGCTTTTAGGGCCGATGGAGTCGTCGTCTCGCAATTTTCTGAAAGCGCTGGCGGACAGGTGGTTTTTCATACGCATTTTCACGTCATACCGCGCCAGGAGGGCATCGATCTCAGGCCGGCGGGCATCAATGGCGATCACGCCGCCTTGGCAGAGCACGCGGCAAGATTGTCAGAAGCGTTTTCACGGCAGCGGAGCAGAGCCTAATCCGCAAAAGTGGAAACCGGTTATGCGAAAGGATTACGCAGAAGCGGGGACCGGGCAGCCGTTATTATCATTCACCGGCGATGGCGATCGCCACGAAACTGAGTTCGCCCTGACTGTCAGCTAGCGTAAGCAAAGCGTTCTTTCTGTCCAATTTGCGCAAAGTCTCCAGCCTGGCGTCAATATCGGCTGGCGAGTTCACTTTTTCATGCGTGACCTCGATAACAATATCGCCAGTCGACAGTTCCTTTTCGGCCGCCGGCCCATTCGGATCGATCTCTGTTATGACGACGCCTTTCACGCTGCTATCGATGCTGAAACGGGCGCGCAACTCGTCCGTGATAGGCGAGAAAGTCAGGCCGAGCGAGGATTTCCGCTTTGGATCATTCAGACTTCCGCGCTTGTCCGGTTCTGCGTTTTCAGTTCCTTCTTGTCCCTCATCCAAGCGCCCGACCTTGATCCGGAATGTCCGGCGCTCGCCTTTCCGGAGGACGACGATTTCAACTTCTTTTTCGATCGCTGTCTGAGCTACGATTTTGGGAAGCTGACGCATCAGGCTGACATCCTGCCCATCGAAGGACAAGATTATATCTCCCGCTTCTAGGCCAGCTTCAGCCGCTGGTCCTCCCTCGGTCACGGAGGCGACCAGCGCGCCTGCCGCGGTTTTCAGTCCCACGCTCTCGGCGATTTCCTCTGTTACCGATTGTATGCGTACGCCTAGCCAGCCCCTCCGCGTTTCACCAAATTGCTTGAGCTGTTCAAGGACGTGCGAAACGGTATTGGCGGGAACGGCGAAACCAATCCCGATGGAGCCGCCGGTCGGCGAAATGATCGCCGTGTTCACGCCAATGACCTCGCCCTCCATGTTGAATAGAGGGCCGCCGGAATTTCCGCGATTTATCGCAGCGTCGGTTTGCAGAAACTCATCATATAACCCGGATTGTATATCGCGCCTCGTGGCTGAAATCACTCCAACAGTCAGCGTGCCGCCCAAGCCGAACGGATTGCCGATGGCCATCACCCAGTCCCCGACACGCATCTTGTCGCTATTGCCGAATTTCACTGAAGGCAAAGGCGTTTTTGGATTAACCCGCAATAAGGCCAGATCGCTCTTGGCGTCGCGTCCAACAACTTCGATGACCTTGAGCTTCGAGCCGTCCGTAAACACAGCCGTGATCTCATCAGCGCCCTCAATGACATGATTGTTTGTCACGATCAGCCCGGATCCATCGATCACGAAGCCCGACCCCAGAGAATTGGAGCGCTGACCGCCGCTCCCTGAATTGTCGCGATTGAAAAAATCCTCGAAAAACTCCTCGAAAGGCGATCCTTTCGGGATTTCGGGCTTTGGAACTTCCCGGCTGTCCTTGAGCTTCTGCGTCGTTGAAATATTGACAACCGCTTCCTTGAGCGGCTCGGCAATATTGGCAACGGAAGTCGGTCCGCTTCTTTGCGCGAAACCTGAAACAGTTGAAATCAGCAAAAGTGCGAGCGATGTCGCGATGAAGCGGGTAGCGGCTAAAAGCTGGCGCCGCTCGCTGAAGCGCGCGGCGGATATATTGAAACGATGCGCGAGCAACAGAAAAAGAGGCGTCATGCCCTGGTCCTTATATTTCTGTAAGCCCGCCATGCGGGCACGAAAGCAGTCATTGCAGTCTAATGCGAAGAGCTGGCTGTGCTCGACCCTGAAATTGTCTCACATTCACTCTTGCGCTTCATGGTATTGTTACGAATTGTGAATGATTGCGACACGTTTGTCACGCGGATGGGTAAAGACCGCGTTAGACATTGAGCCGCGGCAGGCGGCGGTCGCTACTCGCATTGTCAGCCGCCGCGCACAATCCAGATCAGGAAAACGCCAATTCCAACGGCGAGCGCGCCTCCAATACGGAGGCGCTGCTCTGGTGTGGATGCGGCGATTTCCAGCAGCCGGAAGCCCAGTTTTGGCGATAGCGCCCAAAGAAGGCCCTCTATCACGAAAACCAAGCCAACTCCGACAAGGAAGTCATTCATCGAACGGCTTGAGACGTGCGATCGGGAGTTTGAGCCCCGCCTGGAACGCTGCTACTTGCTGCCGGCAGCGTGCCGCCTGGCGTATTGAAATATTGGAAGAATTCAGAGGTTGGCGAAATGACCAGCCGGGTATCCTCCGATTTCAAACCCTCCTCATAAGCCTGCATCGACCGATAAAAGGAGAAAAAGTCCGGGTCGCGGGTGAACGCCTCGGCGTAAATCCGGTTGCGCTCGCCATCCCCCTCGCCTCGTAGTCGTTCAGCATCACGGTTGGCTTCGGCGATCGTGATCGTGACTTGCCTGTCCGCGGTTGCGGTGATGCGTTTGGCCTGTTCGGAGCCTTGCGCACGAATTTCAGCGGCTTCACGCTGACGCTCCGTTTTCATTCTCTCGTAAATGGCCTGACTGTTTGCTTCAGGCAGATCGACACGCTTCAACCGGACATCGACGATCTGCATGCCAAAGTTTTTCACTTCGCCATCCACCTGCTGGGCGATTATGCCCATGAGTTCGTCGCGTCTTTCCTTGACGATAGCGATGAAGGTGCTGGCGCCGAGAATCCCGCGAAGGGCCGAATCCATCACGCTTTCCAAACGGTTGCGGGCACCTAGCTCGTTGGTCACAGCCTGAAAGAACAAAAGCGGATCGGAAATGCGGTATCGTGCAAAAGCGTCGACGACTAGGCGTTTCTGGTCAGACGCGATGACCTCTTTGGTGGAAAGATCCACAGCGAGGATACGTTTGTCGAAAAACTCAACATTTTCGACGAATGGCAGTTTGAAGTTTAGCCCAGGCGTGGTGATGACATTTTTAGGTTCGCCAAAGCGCAAGACGAGTGCGGTTTGCGTCTGATGCACAATAAAGTAGGCGTTATAAGCGACGAACGCGCCAACACCGAGGATTATGAGTAGTCCAGCCAATATCGCGCTTTTCATCGGGCACCCCCACTGGACGGCTGCGTCCGGTTTAACTCGTTCAGCGGCAGATAGGGTACTACTCCCGGGCCTTGCGCACTGCCGTCGATGATAATCTTGTCGGTGTTGCCCAGAACGCGTTCCATGGTCTCAAGGAACATACGCTTTCGAGTTACATCCGGGGCTTTCTCATATTCCCTATACACGCTTAGAAAGCGCTCACTTCGACCAATGGCTTCGGCAACGGCCTGTTGCTTGTAACCTTCGCCAGCCTGAATGATGCGTTGCGCATCGCCTCTTGCTTCCGGCACGACGCGGTTTGCATATGCGTCGGCTTCGTTC
>CAYVJO010000234.1:0-3974 GCA_964451735.1 uncultured Hyphomicrobiaceae bacterium
ATGTGAAGATCTCGGAAGGGTGCAACAACAAATGCTCCTTCTGCATCATCCCGCAATTGCGTGGGGTGTTGTCGAGCCGCCCGGCGGCGGATGTGATGGAGGAAGCAGAACATCTCGTCGCTCGCGGCGTGCGCGAGTTGCTGCTCATCAGCCAGGACACCAGCGCCTACGGCGTCGATCTGAAATTCGCCGAGAGCGCCTGGCGCGGCCAGCCGCTGAAAGCCCGTTTTTTCGATCTTTGCAAGGCGCTTGGCAGCCTCGGTGTGTGGGTGCGGCTTCATTACGTCTACCCATACCCGCATGTAGACGAGGTGTTGCCGCTTATGGCGGAGGGCATGATCTTGCCTTATCTTGACATCCCTTTCCAGCATGCCTCGCCTGGCGTGCTCAAGGCGATGCGCCGTCCCGCCAACCAGGAGAAAACGCTCGACCGCATCGCCCGCTGGAGGCAGATCGCCCCCGATCTCGCTATCCGGTCCACCTTCATTGTTGGCTTTCCCGGCGAGACGGAGGCCGACTTCACCTTCCTGCTCGATTGGCTGAAAGAGGCGCGCCTCGCCCGCGTCGGTTGCTTCAAATATGAGAATGTCGAGGGTGCAGGCTCGCGGGATCTCAAAGACCAAGTCCCGGAGGAGGTCAAGGCCGAGCGCTACGAGCGCTTCATGGAGGCGCAGCGCATGGTGAGTGAACAGGTGATGGCGGCGCGGCTAGGGCAAGAGATCGATGTCATTATCGATGAGATCGACGAGGAAGGCGCTGTTGGCCGCTCGGCTTGGGACGCGCCGGATATTGATGGTTCCGTGTTTCTGGAGGGCGAGAGTGCGCGTGCGTTGGCACCTGGTGACATCGTGCGCGTGGTGGTCGAGGAGACGGACGAGTATGATTGTTGGGGGCAGGTTGTTTGATCCAGGTCGCCATGATATCTGCCTGCAGTCTGCTACGCAGCGGCAGCGATACGGGCTTAATTGATGCGAGGTCTCTGTCGCAGCATTTGCCGTATCATGTGGCAACGGCGCAGGAGCGTTTGATTTTGTTGAAGACGTTTTAGCGGCGAGCTTGGCCACGAGTCCGGTGGCTGCATTCTCGGCGTGAGAGGGCAGGTTGGTTTTGGCGCGACGACGTCCGCCTGATGTCGGCACGGGCACCGATTGCCCGTAGCCTTCGTACAAGGTGCGGCTGCAGCGAGACAGGCCCGCATGGAGCGTTTCCCGGTATGAACGGTCTCGAACATCTCGGCGGCCAAATTTTCATCGCGCGCCTGTCCCTGGTTCGTTTCAGCATCGGATTTATCCGGAAACCTCTGCTCACTTTTCGATCCGATGCTCTTTTTGTGCACCAGGATCATGGCCGACAGGGTGTCGCCTCAGCGTTACACCGCCAAGTTCCATGCTTCTTCTCGCAGTGATACTGGCGATTGACCGCTAACCCCCAATCCGTGTAGCCATTCCCTGCCGTTGCGCTAGCTCGGACCTTCACGCGCCAGTTGATGCGCGCAAATTTTTTTGCCGTGCTTTGCTTTATAGCAATTCCTGCCGTGGCTGTGATGGTACCATATGGCCAGCATGTTTTAGCCTGTGCGCTCGTGGCGCCAAGCGCGATCAGTGCAATAATGGATGCCAAACCTGCATTTGTAAATCTCCTCAGCGAAGACATGTCCTTGTCCTTCCAGAATTTGCATTATACAGGTGGGTCGCGTCACGCTGCCAAAAGGTTCAGTTCCTTGACAGAAAGTGGCGGCGCCAATGACACAGTGCGTTGTGAGTTAGGGCGTGATCCGTAAAGTGGAAACCGGTTTTGTGAAAAGATTACGATCTAGATTTCGGCTGAAAGAATTTCATTGTATAAGCGCAGGATTTAACGGATCTTTTTTCCGGTGCATGACGAAATCTGGCTTTTTTCTATAAGAAGCTAAAGTGCAATAGGTGCGCGTCTTCGGGTATCCGGCTGTTGCAGTGCAATGGCCAAACGACGTGCGCTGGCGCTTCCTATACTTGCGATGCATAGGCTGCGATCCAGTAGAACCAGACATGCGCCTTCTCTTTGTGCCTGATGGCGATCGAAACCGCTTGCCGCCGCTTAGGCCAATGCGCAAATATCCATTTCAGAATTGGAGATCTAAATGACGGACACTGGCGTTGCACGATTGCCCGACCGTGGGCTCATTCAGGTGACGGGGCCGGAGGCTGCGAAGTTCCTTCAAGATCTCGTAACCAATGACATCGCGCACGCGCCGCAGGGTACCGCGATATTTGCCGGACTGCTAACGCCTCAAGGGAAGATCCTGTTCGACTTTCTTATCTATAGGGAAAACGAGGATTCATTCTTGATCGATTGCTCCGGCAAGCAGACGGGCGATCTCGTCATGCGTCTCAGCCTTTACAAGCTGCGCGCAAAGATCGCGATCGCGGACCGCTCGGCTGAATTTTGTGTCGGAACGGCCTGGGGGGACTATGTGCGTGCTAGCGTTAGCGGACTTTACGCCGTCTTTGCCGACCCGCGTTATGGCCCCCTGGGTGACAGGCTGTTTCTGAGACGGGATGATACGGGTCCCGATTTGCTAAAGCCCTTCCCCGCTGACGAGGCCGCTTATCACAGCCATCGGATTTCGCTTGCAGTCCCTCAAGGCGGACTGGACTACACATATGGCGAGACCTTTCCTCATGACGCCTGCTATGACGAACTGCATGGGGTCGATTTCAGAAAGGGCTGCTATGTCGGACAGGAAATCGTCTCACGAATGCATCACAAGGGCATTGCAAAGACGCGGATTGCCGTGGTCGAGGCCGCGTCTGAGATACGGGAACCCAATGCTGTTATCCTGGCTGGCGATAAGCCCGTTGGACGGCTCGGTTCTGCCGATGGCACCCACGGCATCGCGATGGTGCGCCTGGACCGCATCGAGGAAGCAGCCCGCCAAGGGCTCGGCTTGACGATAGGCAATATTGATGTGACGGTTCGCCAACCTCCCTGGGCAAGTTACCGCTTGCCATCATCGGACGTAAGGAGTTGACGCCGGGATATTGCGGGGCCGGCAAGCATATGCTCCTCTAGATCAGGATCATTTTCAATGGACACGACGCTGATCTATTTCGACTTGTTTGGGCACGATTCTCAAAAACCCGGTGTCCACTTTTTTCTGATCCCGCTCAAACCGCGTTCATTGCGGGAGAGAATAAGGGGAGCTGAGCGCTTGAGCCTGTCCATTCGTCCTTAAACCTGTAGAAAATGGGCCTGACTGGATGTCGCCTCCGCGAAGGGCGAGCGCTTCCGCGATATGAACGCCGCCAACCTTGGCTTCACCGTCGAGATCGGCGAGCGTTCGGGCAACCCGCAAGGCGCGATGATAGCCTCTTGCCGACAGGCCGAAGGCGGCCGATGCGTCTTGCAGTAATTTTGATCCCGCAGTGTCGAGCGCCGCCACTATCTCCAAAAGCGATGGGGGACATTCAGCGTTAAGGCTGACCTTTCCACCCGAAACGCCGCCATAGCGGGACCATTGAATTTTCCGTGCCGCTTCAACACGCGCGCGAACCGTGCCGCTGGTCTCACCCGTAGCAGGCAGTGCAAGTTCGGGCGCTTTTACGGGCGGTACGCAGATGCGGATATCGATACGATCCAATATCGGCCCGGAAAGCCTGGCCATATATCGGTTGCTGCAATTAGCGCCCTGACGGCAGGTATAGCCGGCCTCGCCCGCTCGCCCGCAGCGGCATGGATTCATTGCAGCAACGAGCTGGATTCGTGTTGGGTAAGCGATACGGTGGTTCGCACGAGCAATGATGATCTGTCCCGACTCCAGTGGCTGACGAAGAGCGTCGATCGATTGCGGCGAGAATTCGGGAAGTTCGTCGAGAAAAAGCACGCCATGATGCGCTAGAGCGACCTCGCCGGGGCGCGGTCTCGATCCGCCGCCAACTAGCGCGGCCATGCTCGCTGAATGGTGCGGCATACGGAAAGGGCGCTCCGGGCTTAAC
>CAYVJO010000234.1:3984-5253 GCA_964451735.1 uncultured Hyphomicrobiaceae bacterium
CAAGGATACCTGCCATGCTACGGATCATCGAAATTTCTAGCATTTCCTGAGGATCAAGGTCAGGCAGCAGACCCGGCAAGCGGCGGGCGAGCATCGATTTGCCAGCGCCTGGCGGGCCGATCATTAGCAGGTGATGCCCGCCAGCGGCTGCGATCTCGATTGCGCGCTTCGCCATGTCTTGCCCACGAATATCGCTCAGATCCAGCAGATCCGTCTTCACGTCCTCAAGCTTCGGAGAAGGCCGCTGCAAACGGCTCAGCCCTTTGAAATGATTGACCAGGGATAGCAAATCGGGCGGCGCGAGAATCGGCATGTCCGGAGAGGCCCAGGCCGCCTCGCTGCCACAGGATGACGGGCATATTAATCCCTTCGAGAGACTGTTCGCCCCTATTGCTGCTGGCAGCGTTCCAGTGACGGCAGCGATCGAACCGTCAAGGCCAAGCTCTCCAATAACCACATAATTGGCTACTTCATCCCCCGGCATAGCGCCACTCGCCACCAACAACCCGGTAGCGATGGCAAAGTCGTAGTGGCTGCCCTCCTTTGGTAAATCCGCGGGGGCAAGATTGACGGTAATGCGTTTAGCCGGCAGGCCAAGACCGATAGCGCAAAGCGCAGCCCTCACGCGCTCCCGGCTCTCCGCCACGGCTTTGTCCGGTAAGCCGACAATGGAAAATGAAGGCAGTCCGGGCCCGATTTGAACCTGAACATCGACAGGGCGTGCCTCTATCCCCAAAAATGCAACCGTCGTGATATGGGCGAACATGGTTCCAGTCCAGAAGTGCTTTGAACCAAGTCAAGCATCACGTAGCCCCGCCATGTGAGAGGGCAATCGCGGCTTGGGCAATGGCGCATGGTTGTTGTTCAAGCATGGAGGGATTGACAGCTTCAATCCTTATTCCTGGCGAAACCTTAACATAAGGAACAAGAAGTGAACATAAGGAGGATTACGCAATTCTCTCCTCTTACATGTAGGCATCCACGCTAACTCAAGGCGTGGCAAAACTGGGCATCACCACTCGTCAACTTGCGCAGATGTTACAGATAACGATCCACATGTGGACCACTTCTTGCGCGTGCAATGCCGGAACGACACGATTGCGTGAAGTGCTGCAAGAACGCGAAATTTCATCGCGTGAAAAAGCGCCACCCCCATAAGTGCGGATACTGGGGCTATCAGCTCTAAGCAATATTTGGGACGCCGTGCGAAAGCACGCGCACGCCGCTTACAGACTGGATCGTAGCCATGTCGATGTTTTGTATGATCTG
>CAYVJO010000235.1:0-238 GCA_964451735.1 uncultured Hyphomicrobiaceae bacterium
ATCGGCCATATCGAGCCAGGGTGCCAAACCCCGATCCCACTCGATCAGATGCGGGATGACGCCTCCAACGGGCAAAGTCCCATCTGCCGGGACCGTCATACGCCAACTCAATGCGCTCCTTCTGGCTGGCACAATCGAGCCGAGAGGAACCGCAACCGCCTGCACCGCCGACACGATATTACAGGCGCGCGCTACCCAGGTGATCAGACGCGGGCCGTGGCTCAGCTGCTCGCGCATC
>CAYVJO010000235.1:248-1981 GCA_964451735.1 uncultured Hyphomicrobiaceae bacterium
ATCGTTGGATCATCTAGCGCATACCACCTCGGATGATCCGGCCTAACAGCTTGGGGATCGATGGCGATGACCTCAAGATAGCTCGCAGGTGCAATCCGCATCAGGCGATTATGTGTCCCCATGCCGGGATGACAGCCACCCATCGGTATCTCGACGCCAAGTCGCTGTTGAATGAAGCGCGCACCCTCATCAAGCGTAGCAGCCGCGACAACAAGATGATCCAGATCGCAGGCGGGCATGGGCAGCCTTTCATATGATGCGCCGGTCGTTATACGGTCTTTTCCGATCCGGCAGACGCGGATCGGAGACAAAATTCTTTGTGTGATGCAATTTGTTGCGTTCAATCGGCATCCACATATGTGGGAATTGCTCCTGCTCAAGATCATTTTCAAGGAAACGATCCTGTCCGATCCAGTTATTTACTTAGGGGTGTTTAGAAAAACCGGTGTCCATTTTTCTGATCGTGCTCTAACCCGATAGTCTTCGCGCGGCTCGCAATGCCGATACAAGCTCCTGCGGCTCTGTCAATGGAGGCGAACATTGCGGCCCGATGCAGATGTAGGCCGTCGCCTTGCCATCAATGGCGCGCTTTCCGTAAACGGGAGACGTTTCGACGGGATGGCCATCGCTCGAAAGTGCCTCAATAACCGCGCCCGGCATAGAAATTTGCGCCAATTCACCGCGCATCGCCGCATCACCCTCGCCCTTGATGAGAATGATATGTTGAGGCAGAAAATGATCAGCGAGCGCGCTAAAAAACCCAGTGTGAAGGCTTGCAATCTGCATGGCTTCGCCCGCGAAAGCCTGCCGCAACGTCTCGGCCCGGTCACGATAGCGAATATCGCCGGTTATAAGAAATAACGCGGACAAATTGCTAAGCATCACTGCGTTCGCATTGGGTACCGCGTCGTCACGTGCCGACAAGACGCGTATGATGATATCGCGCGTATCTGCGGCGGACAGGTAGTAGCCACCTTGCGGTTCCGCCCAATATTGCGTCTGCATGATCTCGGTCCATCCGATAGCGTCCCGCAGGAAAGCGTCGCTGCCGCTTACGAGCCGCAGCTCGATCGCTGCCTTGATCATATTCGCATAGTCGCTGGCGACTGCGGGGGTCTTCGCCTTGCCTGCCCTATAGCTGTGAAGAAGACGCCCGCCTTCAAGCGTCATCTGGCTCTTCACGAAGCTGTAGGCGTCCAATGCTGAGGTGATCCAGCCCTGTCGGCCGAAGCTACGGCCCGCATTGACGAGGGCCGAGATTGCAAGGCCATTCCAGTCCGCCAGAACCTTGTCGTCCCAACCTGGCGCAACACGCGTATTCCGGGCTGCAAACAGTTTGCCTCGCAGATGGGCAAGCTTTTCCTCCTGCGCCGGCGAAAGCAAGTCGCGGCTCTGTAGCCGGTTGAGAATGTTGACGCCTTCCCAATTCCCGTCCTCGCTGACATCGTAAATCTCGGAGAGGAAGGCAGCATCCTGTTCTCCCAGAATGCGCACGATATCCTCGTGGCGCCAAACATAGAACTTGCCTTCCTCGCCTTCTGAGTCGGCGTCATAGGAGGAGGCAAATCCGCCATCAGGGGCGATCATTTCGCGCAGCAGCCAATCCACTGTTTCCGTGACTCGCATTTCCAGAAGCGGGTGGCGGCGCTCTTTCCAGACCTCGGTCATGAGGTCAATGAGCAGCGCGTTGTCGTAGAGCATTTTCTCGAAATGTGGCGCCAGCCAGCGCTCAT
>CAYVJO010000235.1:1991-5225 GCA_964451735.1 uncultured Hyphomicrobiaceae bacterium
AACGTGCAAAACCACCGCCGAGATGATCGTAGATGCCGCCTTGCGATATAGAGAGCAGCGCCTTCTCGACGCCCTCTACGCAATCCCGCAAGCCGTGCCGCAGGCCAAGCTTCCAAAGAAAACCGAGTATGACGCAATTGGGAAATTTTGGTGCTCCGACAAGACCGCCATGGATCGGATCGAGCGCATTGGAGAGGCGGGACGCCAGATCGGCTAGCGTGTTCTCGTTGATATTCTCACTGCTGCCTGGCTCCAGACGCGGCTGGACCGCCCCCTTCAGCGCATCCGCATTGACGCGGACCTTGTCCGGCTCTTCGCGATAGATGCGGCTGATCTCGCGCAGCACATGCGTAAAGGACGCCCGCCCATAAATCGGCTCTTTCGGGAAATAGGTGCCGCCCCAGAAGGGTTCCCCGTCCGGCGTCAGAAACATCGTCAAGGGCCAGCCTCCATGCTCGCCGAGCAGATGCAGCGAATTCATGTAAAGCGCATCCACATCAGGACGCTCCTCGCGGTCGACCTTCACATTCACAAATAGTTCGTTCATGATGGCTGCCGTTCCCGTGTCCTCGAAGCTTTCATGCGCCATGACATGGCACCAGTGACATGCCGCGTAGCCTACTGACAGCAGCACCGGCTTATCGAGCCTTTTGGCCTCCGCGAAGGCGTCTTCGCCCCAGGGCCACCAATGGACCGGATTTTCCTTATGCTGGAGAAGATAGGGACTGGTTTCCTGGCCGAGCCGGTTGTAGGACAAAATGCGCTCCTTTTGATTTGCGCTCACGGCGGTATGTGATTTGACGACGATTTACGCCCTTTCGAGCGGCCACGGAAAAGCAGGCGTGGCGGTCATCCGCGTTTCGGGTCCGAAGGCCGATATGACGCTCCGTAAACTGGCGGGCAAACTGCCCCGCCCTCGGTCGGCTACGCGCGCGCATCTGCGAAATCCGTATACCGGCGAAACAATAGATCATAGCCTAATCATATGGTTCCCTACACCTGCAAGTTTTACCGGGGAGGACGTCGCCGAATTCCATATTCATGGTGGGCGCGCTGTGATCGAAAGCGTTTTTCGCGCGCTTGGCGGCTTTCACGGCCTGCGCATGGCAGAACCCGGGGAGTTTACGCGGAGAGCTTTCGAGAATGGCAAGCTCGACCTCACGGAGGCAGAGGGTCTGGCGGATCTCATCGATGCGGAAACCGAAGCGCAGCGGCGTCAGGCGTTGCGGCAGGCCTCCGGGCGACTGCGCGAATGTTACGAAACATGGCGTTCCATGCTCATCGGGGCGCTGGCGAGTATCGACGCCGAACTCGATTTTTCGGATGAAGGCGACGTACCGGCGGAAGTCGCAGCAGGCGCACGGGCAATTGTCTCGGCGCTAAAGCGGGATATCGCCGCGCAACTGGCTGAACGTCGCGGCGAGATACTGCGTGACGGGCTTCATATCGTGATCGCCGGTCCCCCAAACGCCGGCAAGTCCAGCTTGTTGAATGCCCTCGCACAGCGCGATGTCGCCATCGTCTCAGCCGTTGCGGGCACGACACGTGACGTTATCGAGGCGCGCCTCGATCTGGAAGGCTTTCCCGTTGTCCTGATGGATACGGCCGGGATAAGGGAAACTGATGGCGGGATCGAGGGGGAGGGCATACGCCGCGCGCTCGATAGGGCAGCGCGATCCGATCTGGTCCTGTGGCTGCGTGACGCAACGGCCCCGGACGTCCCGCCCCCGGACGCTATCGCTGAACGCGGCGGCGTCAAAATCATTGAGGCGGTCAACAAAATCGATCTTGCCCCATCATTCGAAGCGGGCGGCGCCATCGCGCTTTCGGTCAAGACGGGTGCTGGCCTTGACTTGCTGATATCGAGGCTGGCGGAAAAAGCCCGTGATGCGGCGGATATGGGCGAAAACCCAGCAATAACCCGCGCTCGCCACCGCTCCGAGCTTGAACGCTGCGCGGAAGCATTGGATCGGTTTCTGGGAGGCGGTTTCGATGCGCTGGAATTGCGCGCCGAGGATTTGCGGCAAGCGGCGGACGCTCTGGGCCGATTGACGGGCCGAGTTGATGTTGATGACATACTCGACAAGATCTTTTCTGATTTCTGCATCGGGAAATAATTGCTTCAATGCCCAGTTTCACGTGGAACTGGCGGCGCGAGTTCCAATTTGCGATGCGAGATATCGGCGGCCTTGAGCAATCCCTATCTGTCAGCTATTCACTTTGCTGACAACTCCAGTTTTGCTCCTTTGAAACCATGCTGACAGTCCGCTTCATTCGTCATGGTGAGAGCCTTGCCAATGCAGGCCACGTAACAGCGGAGCCTCATGCGATCCCACTGACGCAAAAGGGCCGAGATCAGGCTCAGGCGCTAAGTGCAGGCTTCAACGCGCCCCCCGAATTCATCATCAGCTCTCCCTATCTGCGAGCCCTTGACACCGCCGCGCCGATGGTAACCCGCTTTCCCGGCACACCGGTGGAGATCTGGCCAGTGCAGGAGATTACATGCCTGACGCCGGAACGATGCATCGGTACGACGTCAATGCAACGCGCCCCGTGGGTCAAAGCGTTCTGGAGCCGGGCCGATCCGGATGCACGGGAAGGGGCAGGCGCGGAGAGCTATGTGGAATTTGTCGCAAGGGTGCGTGCGGCGCTTACCCGCCTCTCGGCTTTGCCGCATCGCGCCGCCGTCGTGTTCAGCCATGGTCAGTTTATGAAAGCCGTCCACTGGGAAATCATGAAGGAAGGACCTCCCATTACACCAGAGACGATGCTTGCCTTTCGCGCATATCACCTGGCTGCGCCGATCGCGAATGGCGGTGGGTTTATCGCGCATTGGGACGGCCAGCGCTGGCGATTCTGAGTCCGCCGCCGCAAAGGCCTGACTCATGGCGTGAGCTTTGACGCTTGATAAAGAAAGGATTATCGTAAGATCGATTTTCCAGAACGTTGAGTTTGTCTGGCCTGCTCTCAATCAAAGCGGGTCATCGTGTGTATGTTGGCTCAAAAGTGCGGCGCGCGGGGCGTCTCGATTATCCGGGTAGGATCGAAATGTCAGCTATGATCCATTACGATGTCATTGTGGTCGGCGGCGGCCATGCCGGCTGCGAGGCAGCCGCGAGTGCAGCGCGGATGGGCGCGCGCACGGGGCTTATTACCCATAATATCGAGACCATTGGCGAAATGTCCTGCAATCCGGCGATTGGCGGCCTCGGCAAAGGCCATCTCGTTCGTGAG
>CAYVJO010000236.1:0-5218 GCA_964451735.1 uncultured Hyphomicrobiaceae bacterium
CATCAAGCAAAGGGGAATCCCAAGTCGGACTCTTTTGATCCGATCAATCCACTAGAACTTGGTCCGCAAAAGTGGAAACCAGTTTTGCGAAAAGATCACTCCAATACAAAAAGTTAGAGCCCCGCTCTGAGTCCATCAGAACGGATCAGGCCCTCGTTATAGGCTCAGTCCTGAAACGGATCATTAACAAGGATCGTGTCGTCTCTCTCTGGCGAGGTCGATAACATGGCAACCGGCGCTTCGATCAACTCCTCCAACCGCTTGACATATTTGATCGCCTGGGCAGGTAATGCAGCCCATGATCTGGCTCC
This sequence comes from uncultured Hyphomicrobiaceae bacterium, assembly GCA_964451735.1. Taxonomy (GTDB): domain Bacteria; phylum Pseudomonadota; class Alphaproteobacteria; order Rhizobiales; family Rhodomicrobiaceae; genus JAHQVI01. The sequence goes on from CAYVJO010000236.1 coordinate 312, forward strand.
CTCCGTCGAGCTTTTCCAGCCTTCCAAAACCTCGTAAATCGGCTCGATGCGCGTCTGCGTGCCTTGTCCTGCGGGAAGATAGTCTATCTCCTGCCCGTCGAGCCGGTATCCTACGCAAACCTTGATTTCCTCAAAGCCGTCGAGCACATCGAGCTTGGTAAGCGCGATCCCGTCGATCCCGGAGACCTTGACGGCCTGTCTGACGAGGCATGCATCGAACCATCCACATCGCCGGGGCCGTCCTGTAACCGTGCCGAATTCATGGCCGCGCTCACCCAGAAGCTGACCGATTTCATTTGTTTGCTCGGTGGGGAACGGTCCTTGCCCCACGCGCGTCGTATAGGCCTTGGTGATGCCAAGCACATGCGTGACCGAGCGCGGCCCGAGCCCAGAGCCGGTCGCTGCCTGTCCGGCGACAGTGTTGGAGGAGGTCACGAAAGGATAGGTGCCGTGATCGATATCGAGCATGGCTCCCTGGGCGCCCTCGAAAAGGATGCGCTTGCCCTCACGCCGATGTAAATCGAGAAGCTGCCAGACCCGGTCTATATAGGGCGTCACCTCAGGCGCTATGGCCGCAATCTCATCAAACAGCGCCTCGGCGGAAACCTCCTTGACACTGAGACCGCGCCGCAGGGCGTTGTGGTGAGTCAGCGCGCGGTCGATTTTCGCCCTCAAGCTTTTCAGGTTCAGCAGATCCATCACCCGGATCGCCCGGCGCCCGACCTTGTCCTCATAGGCTGGGCCGATACCGCGCTTCGTCGTCCCGATGGCGTTCCTGCCGGCCGCTGCCTCGCGGAAACCATCGAGTTCGCGATGAAATGGCAGAATCAGTGTTGCATTATCGGCAATGCGCAGGGTCTGCGGGGAGATCTCGACGCCTTTTGCTTTCAATCCCGCAATTTCATGGGACAAGGCCCAAGGATCGATGACAACGCCGTTTCCGATCACTGACAGCTTGCCTGGCCTAACGACGCCAGAGGGTAGAAGCGAGAGTTTATAGGTGACGCCATTGATGACCAACGTGTGTCCGGCATTGTGACCGCCCTGAAAACGGACGACGATGTCGGCGCGCTCCGAAAGCCAATCGACAATCTTGCCTTTGCCTTCATCCCCCCATTGCGAACCGACGACAGCGACATTGGCCATGGATTTTCCTCGTTTCCCATAAGATTTTGGCTTGAAGGCGTATTAAATTAGCCCTCGCCGTCCGCTGCTCTTTGCCGCAGTCGGGTGAGATTGCCTATTCAAACAGTCCTCTGGGCTACTCGCGCAGATAACGGGACTTTACCCCGGTGCTCGGCTCGCGTAAGCCATCCTGATGCAGGAAAGCATCGCTAGGGAAAACAAGCAAGGTCTGGCGTCGCGCGGCTTTGGCAACGCCTACGTGTTGCTTGTCCTCACGATGCTGTTCTGGGCAGGGAACTCCGTCGTGGCCCGCGGGGCGCACGAACTCGTGCCGCCTCTTGCGCTCGCCTGGCTGCGATGGACGCTCGCCACGATGATCATCATGCCTTTCGCCTGGCAGCATTTAAAACGCGACCTTCCCTCCATCAAGGCGAACTGGCCAATACTGACCCTGCTCGGCGCCTTGGGTGCAGGCACGTTCGTCAGCCTTTATTATATAGGCCTGAGCAAGACGACCGCCATCAATGGACTGATCATCAACTCCGCGGTGCCGATTCTCATACCAATAGCCGCTTTTGCGATCTTTAGGGAGACTGTCACCAAACTCCAGTCTGCTGGCATTCTCTTGTCGTTTATAGGCGTGCTCGTGGTACTGACAAAGGGAGATCCGGCCTTGCTGGCCGCACTTCAACTGAATGAAGGCGATTTATGGGTGCTGAGCGCCATGATGGTCTGGGCGGTCTACACCGCGCTGTTGCGCGAGCAGCCCCCCATTCATTGGCTGAGCTTTGCCGCCATAAGTTTCGCTGTCGCATCTCTGGTCAACCTGCCGCTTTTTCTGGCCGAAATGGCGGCGGGCAAGCAAATCCAGCCGACGCTTCACGCCATTCTGGCGATTGCCTATGTATCGACTCTGCCAAGCGTCGTGGCACAGATTTTTTATATCCGCAGCGTCGAGTTGATCGGGGGAAGCCGCGCGGGCGTCTTTATGCATCTGATCCCGCTTTTCGGCGCGGTTCTGGCGGTTCTGTTTCTGGGAGAGCAATTAAGGCTTTATCATCTTGGAGGCTTTGTTTTGATACTTGCCGGGGTCGCATTTGCGTCCCGCGCGCCGCGCCCGGTCAAATTACCGACGCAATGAAAGCTTGGAATGATGAATGTTCCCAAGTCGGTAAATCCCTACCCTCACGAGTACGGACTGTATCTTTGCCGAAGCGCCGCCTACATGTCCTTGTGACTGGGTTTGGTCCGTTTCCGGACATGCCTTTCAACGCATCGGCCGCGCTCGTGCAGGATTTAGCCGCGCGAAATAACGAAGCAGGCTGGCGCAGTGTTGTTACGACGGCGGTTCTACCAACCGGCTGGCGCGAAGGGCCGCTGGCTGCGGGAAAGCTTATCGACAGGATTCAGCCGGAAATCGTGCTGCATATGGGCGTCTCACGGCTGGCGCGGCGCTTCGAAGTCGAAACGCGCGCTTTCAACGCTACAAGGCAGGCGGCCGATAGTTTCGCGCGTTATCCCCTAGGTCGGACGGTGCGCCGAGGCGGTCCGCCTTTTATGGATGCGACGTTGCCGACTGGGCTGCTCGTCTCGAAATTGAAGCTTGCCGGCGTCCCGGCTGGGGAGTCTCGTGACGCGGGCCGTTATATTTGCAACGCGCTGCTTTACGAGTCGCTTTTTGCCGCCGCCAGATCGCAACGGAAATCCCTGATCGGATTTATCCATATACCAGCCTTGTCGCTCGACGGGACCGCTTCGTTCGCCACATCGGACGCGGCTAGCGAATGGGCAAGGCTTCAAAAAGGGCTTTGCGTCATTATCTACACTATGATCCGATTTGTGCGCAATCAGCGGGCCACGCCCTATGCGCGATGTCAGAAATGGGCTAAGACCCGTTCGCTTTGAGCCGAAGGGGGAACTGGTGACACTCAACAGGCGGGATTTGCTGATGGCGGGTGGCGGCTTTACGGGCGCGAGCCTTGCAGTTTTCGCTCAGGCCTCCGCAGCACCTGTGCCCGTGGGGCGCAGCGTGACCGATTTCGGAGTGTCGCCAGATGTTGCTTCGGATCAGACACAAGCTCTTCAAAAGGCTATCGAACAAATCAGCGGGGCCGGCGAAACGGTGTATATCCCTGGTGGCGCATATCGGGTGAACAGGCTTGAACTGCCCCAGCGATGTGCGCTGGAAGGCGCGCCTGGCCTGACCCGCTTCGTCAACGCATCCGAAGCCGCAATGCTGGACGCGCCTGCCGACGCAACACTGTCTTTGTCAGGCCTGATTCTGGAAGGCGGCATAGAAGCCGCAAAAGGTCTACAGTGCACGATACATGCAGTCGTGTTTCTTGGCGTAAAAGGCTCCGCTGTCAAAGCAGGCGCGGCTAGGAGCGCACTCATCAGCCAATGCCGTTTCAAGGACTGCGCCAGCGCCGGGGTCGATATCGTTGCAGAGGAGGGGGCGCTGATCGGGGGCAATCAGTTTTCGGGATGTGCGATTGCGGTACGCCTTGGCGGCGTTGGAAACATCACGGGCAACTTGATTACCGGCTCACCACAATTTGGCCTCAGGCTTGGAGGCGGATCCAGCAGCGGCGCAATTTCAGCGACCAGCAATACGATCCGCGAATGTGGCGTAGCCATTGGCGTGACGATCTTCGCTGCGCTCAACCTGATCACCGCCGCGCGTAACGGCGCCATCCGAGCATTCGACGGCGATAGGCTGCTCGGACCGGATCTGGCTTTCGAGAGCGCGGAGTCTTATCTGAACCTCAACGTGGTGGGCAATGTCGCAAGATAATATGCGTGATCGGCTCACGCGTCTAATGACAACACTCAAAGCATACACCGAAATCGGCTTCGGGAATGAAACATTCATTTCCACGGAAATCGAGTATCCCGATGGCAGCGAAACCCGGCAGAGAGGCTTCCTGCGCTGTATGAAGGTGAATGGGGTTTACGCCCGGCTCTGGCTAGGCAAGAAAGTTTTCATTCTGAGTAGCCGCGAAGGCTTTGTCAGCCAGCGCAAAAACCGCAGCGCCTTCAAAGCGCTCATCGGCATCTCCGGCGACGTGACGGAGCGGCCAAGCTAAGGGAGGCATCAGATTTTTAGTCTAAAAAGCTGTGGCACTCTCTCTGCTTGTTTCCGCATGGGATTGATCCGAAAACCGTGTCGCACTTTCCGTCCTATGCTTTATGGGATGGCTTAGACATACATGCGAAAACTGACAGCTTGCCAGATCGTTGCGAGGCAATCACCTTAGCGAGCCGCGACTCGGTGTATCCAGTAAAGCTATTCGGTTTTTTCGTTCGAGACTTGACGAGGGATTTCATGGCAGTACCCGGAGATATGTTCGCCAAATTGCCCCAGAGCGCGGCTTCGCGCGAGGCGACAGCGGCTGAATCCGCCTACACGGCCGCGAATATCGAGGTGCTCGAAGGCCTGGAGCCAGTCCGGCGGCGGCCAGGCATGTATATTGGCGGCACCGACGAAAAGGCGCTGCATCATCTTTTTGCCGAGGTCATAGACAATTCCATGGATGAGGCCGTGGCCGGCCACGCTTCCTGGATCGACGTATCCCTCGAAGCCGACGGCTTTCTGACCGTCACGGATAATGGGCGCGGCATTCCGATTGATCCGCATCCGAAATTCAAGAACAAATCCGCCCTGGAAGTGATCATGACGACGTTGCATGCGGGCGGTAAATTCAACTCCAATGTCTACTCGACATCCGGCGGTCTGCACGGCGTAGGCATATCTGTAGTCAACGCGCTGTCGGAGAGGCTAG
>CAYVJO010000237.1:0-5216 GCA_964451735.1 uncultured Hyphomicrobiaceae bacterium
TTTTGAGTCTCATGATGGACGACCTGAACGGTTAAGATAGCGGCTGAAACCCATTGCCTCCGTTCGTTCGCCCGATAAATCTCAAGACCGCCGTCTCGGTGATAATCCCTGATTTATAAGGGTTTCAGGAGTTTTCTGCACCACTAAGGGGTCAAGAGATAAATATCATCTTTTAGCACCGACGCATTAATGGTGTAGAAAACCCCTGGAGCCCTTGATATACAGGAAAGTGAAAAATTACAAAAGGGACTGATTGAGCAGAAAAAAGCTCTCAATCTTCTGCAAAAGCACCTAAAGCAGTTAATGTTGCCTTTTGCGCCTTCGTCAAATTTCTTGCTCCCGTGATATTCATGCCCTCGTACGGCCTAGGGGCTTTTAGGGTTTTTACACACTTCTCAGTCTTTAAATCCCACTGTTTAATCGTTTCATCTGCACTCCCACTAGCAAGTACTGAATCATTTAATTTAAATGATACCGAATGTACAAAATGTGTATGTCCGTGAAAAACACTGATGCACTTTTTAGCCTCTACACTCCAAAGACGCACAGTTTTATCATTGCTGGCGCTTGCCAACAAACTACCATCTGGGCTAAAAACCACTGAATTTACCCATTCTTTATGGCCCTTCAAAATACCAAGACACTCGCCATTTAGATTCCAAAGACGTATTTCGTTATCGCCACTGGAACTTGCTAGGACATAACCATTGGGACTAAAAGCTACAGAATAGACCTCGCTGCCATGGCCTTGCAGGGTTGCCAAACACGCGCCCGAGTCAATATTCCACAACTTTGCTGTTTTATCACGACTACCGCTTGCAAGGATCTGACCACTGGGACTGAAAGCGACCGAGTAAACTTGCGCTTCATGGCCTTCTAAAACCCTGAGGCATTCACCTGAATTAATATCCCATATCCGAATTGCTCTATCATCACTACCACTAGCTATAATATTTTCTGTTGAACTAAAAGCAACTGAATAGACTTGATCGGTGTGTCCTAGAAACGTCTGTTGGCACTTCCCTGAACTAAGCCGCCATAGTTTCACAGTTTTGTCCCAACTTCCAGTAGCTAAAGTTTGTCCATCAGGTGAAAAAGTAATGGATTGCACTCGCTCAGTATGTCCTTGAAGCAACCTACACTCATCTGAGGTAGTATCCCAAATCCTAGCAACTTGGTCATCGTCACCACTAGCTATGCTTTTACCGTCTGGACTCCATGCAACTGAACGAACCCATTTACTGTAACCTCGCCATGTTGCTATACATTTGATTTCTGAAGTATTCTTTCGCAACTCCCATAACTTGACGGCCTTATCAACACCAGCGCTAGCCAAAATCTTAGCTTTTGGGTTGAAAGCTACTGCCTGTATCCAACTGGTGTGACCTTGCAAAGTAGTTAAGAACTGAATATTATAAATGTCTCGAATATCCCATAACTTAATAGTTTGATCTCCAGAACCACTTGCCAAAATTTCTCCATCTGGGTTGATTGCAAGTGAACGTACTTCACTTGTATGCTCATTAAAGGTTCTTACACATTGAGCATTTTGAATATCCCAAATTTTGATAAATGATTTAGAACTACTCGCTAATACACAACTATTGGGGCTAAATGAGATCGAACGTATTTCACCTATATGTCCATCAAGGGTTCTTTCAAGCTGAATATTTTGAGTGTCTTGAACATTCCATAGCTTGATAGTTTGATCCCCTGAGCCACTTGCCAAGAGTTGTCCATTAGAACTAAAAACAACTGAATTAACTCGCCCACAATGGCTGCTTAAGGTGGATAAGCATTCCCCGGTGGAGATGTCCCATACTCCAATTGTGCCGTCACTATTACCACTAGCAAGGATTTGCCCATCAGAACTGAAGGCTATTGAATGTACTGAGATGTTGGATTTCTCCAAGTTCTTAATTAACTGAAAATTCTCCAAGCTCCACAGTTTTATACTTCCATCATAGCTACCGCTAGCTAATATACGATTGTTTGGACTAAAAGCGACCGATCTAACCAATTGGCGATGGCCCTTAAAGGTATGAAGCTTCTGACTGCCCGCTATGCGCCACAAGTTAACCTCACCAGATTCATCTCCTGTAGCTAGTGAGAGACCATCGAAACTAAATGCCAATGTGAGAACAGGAGCCAAAGTGGCAGTAAAAATAGATTTATTCAGATCGGAATAAGCGAGATTAACTCTTCGTAAATTGACATCCTTTAAAAATGCTTGCCAAATTGTTAAATTAGAAAGATCTAAGCCTGTTAGATCCCTTCGCAAGAATATAAGCAAGTTAAGAACATTTCCTGCTCCATACTCCAACAAGCCTCTTGGTTCTACAGGTAATCTTAATTCAGTATTTCTCCAAAAATCAAGGGCAGAAACTTCATCGACAATAAGACCAAGTATTAATCGAGTTTGTGCATCTCTGACAAAATCCTTTGCTGTGGCCTTAATGAGAGGATATTTATTAAAAAGATCAAAATTTCCAGTTTTGATTTCTTCACAAATGCGCTCTACAAATTTATTAGTCACATATTCCATCACCACAGGTTGCTGTGTATAGGATTCTCCACTCTTCTCAACTAGAGAACGTCGGAACAGAGTGACCAACGCTTCTATAACTAAATATCGCCTAGTCCTAGTTGGTACAATATCATCCTGTAATTCCTCAATAGTTACTGGCTCTCGATTAATCGCTAACCAATACATAATTGACCTTTCTAAATCCGAAAGACGTTGAAATTGTTCATCTAATAGTTTACGAATTTCGCTTAAATCCAGTGCTCCTTGCGCCAAATATTCAGAGACATTGCCTCTGAATATTTCCTCAATTAAACTGGCAACCACTTGTAATGCTAGCGGATTGCCTCCATACAGATGATTCAGTTCTTTGCTTTGTTCTTCGTTTTCCAATAAATTTAGACCTTTTGCCCTTAAGATCTCTTGTGCTTCTGCGTCGGCTAATCCTTGTACTCGTAAATGTCGGACTAATAACTTTTCGCCTTCTAAAGGATTGAGCTCTTCTAGCTTTTCTCGAGTTGTCAAAATCAGACAGCTTTTATGAGAAGATTCAGCTATTCGTCTAAAAAATGCCCCATAGTTCTCATATCCTTGTCGATAAGTTCCTGATTGCCTGCTCTCAAGAACTGACTCAACGTTATCAATTATCAGTAAACAGCGATGTTCTTGAAGATAATGTAGTAGCCGAGTAATACATGCACCACTTAATGCAGGCAAACTAGCTTCGGTTTCCTGTTGGTTTGAGATGAATTGAATCAGGCTAGCCAGAATATTTTTGAGGGGTGGAGCCTCCTTGAGCGATCGCCAAACTACATACTCAAACTCATTTTGAGTTTGCTTACCCAATCTTTTTGCAAGACTGGTTTTGCCGATACCGCCCATTCCCAGTAAAGAGACGAGGCGACAACGATCGGCCACAATCCACTGCTTAAGAGTCGCAAGTTCTTCAGTCCGACCATAAAAGATAGAAGCATCTACCGATTCATCCCAATCCACAGATGGAGGTCTGCGGTAATCTGCTTTACTTAGATATAAATTGAGAATTTGAAAGAGAGAATCGAGAGTTTGACGGCTAATCTCCTCTTCAGAATTTAGGATTTTTGCAACAGTTTCAGGAGCTAGCCCAGTTTGTCGGCTTAATTCCTCAATCGCATACTTTTCCGAAAAGTTATGGTCACTCTCAACCTCGCGAATCACGTTTAAAAGCTTCTGCTTTCCTTGAGGTGTGAGGATAATAACATTATGTTTGTGGCGAGTGTAGTACTCAGCCGCTAATCGAATTCCTTGAGTGATGTTTTTGAATGCTTCGTCCTCGTTTCCCCATTGAGTAACAGGTATCCCATCCTCGGGCAACGCCTGGAGTTTGCCAAAGGGACTGCTCTCCCAATTGTCCACTGGACGCAAAATGATGGGAATTACTCTTGCTTCTCCCCCAGCATGTCGCTTTAATGCCCGATTCATCTCAACGTCATAGCAGTAGTCGGATGCCAAGAAGTCAGCGCTTATTAGAAGCAGTATAATCTGAGCTGTTTCCAAATGATTATCAATCTGCCCTTTCCATTCCGTTCCAGGTAGGATCTGACGAGCGTGCCAACTCTGGATTACCCCTTGCCGTTCCAGGAGCTTCAGATGGTTGGCTAGCTTGTTACGTAATGCTTCATCTTCACGAGCATAGGAGAAAAAGACTTCAGTCACCGACTGCGGGGTAGAAACGGTCATCGTATACTGTATTTTGAGATGGTAATGTAAAAATCAATATATACAATCATGTGGCGATCTTTAATTGAGTAGGGTACATTAAACCCTTTGAAATGCTTGTACAGCAAGGTTTCTAAATACCTCATTCTGCGGGAAACAATACGAATTTATAAATAGTTTCTGAATTAAAAGTTATAGTCACTTGTGAAATGTGGATAGTTACTCTATTTTCCTTTCTAAGTCCTTATTGCCACTGCTAACATAACTCCACCCTCGGAACGTCCCTGGAGGAGAGGAAGATTGAGAGTCCCGCGAATACTTTACCATACGGTTCAAAGGTGGCCTTCTCAGCAAGACCAGTGGCGACGAGTCCGTGCCATTCCCATTTGCCACTGGTGGGGCTAACCGCTGATCACCAAGGGTGTTGGTGCGTCGGTATCCCTTGTTTAGTAAAGGCCCAAATATCCCTCTTATGCTGGGGGCCGTAGCTAATGTGGATGGAGCAACTGACTCCATAGAAGTAGAGCGAATCAAACGGCAATCCCTGACCCACAATCCAATCCACCAAAGCGTTGCTGGGTAGGTCGAGAATCCTGAAATCGCAGGCGGTACCGAGGCGATCGCAGTAGTACCGCCCATTCCGATTCACCTCGTGGGCCATGTGCTGATCCAGGCTGGGCATAGCGATGCCGTGCTTCTTCCCCGTCACCGGGTCTTTCTGCGCCAGCCACCGCTTCAAATCGGCAGAGCAAAAGCCATAGGTGAGCAAAAAACGCTCGCGCCCAAACGTCTTAATCACCGGGTCAATGATGTACTGACACAGCGCATTCAGGGCTAGCAGCGTCTCCTCCAAGTTTTTGGGAAACGGGTCAATCTGGTCAGCGTACCTGGCATAGGTTTGCGTGCAGGTGCAGAATTCCTCCAGCGTCAAATACTTCCCCAGCCGACGTTCCGTCATTCCCTAGGCTTCCATACCTCTATTGCGAGTCGGCAT
>CAYVJO010000238.1:0-231 GCA_964451735.1 uncultured Hyphomicrobiaceae bacterium
TAAGCCATCGGCCGCGCTCGGGCGGGGTCAAGCGCAAATCTATGGCGGAAATCTCGGGCATTTGCGCGCCCGCGAAACGCTGCGGCAAGACGAGATGCGCATAGCGCCCTTGCCGGGCATTGACAACGCTCTCAAGCGACGGCGTGGCGGAGCACAGCACAACAGACGCCCCAGCGATCGAGCCGCGCACCACGGCCATATCGCGCGCCTGATACGTAACGCGATCCTCCT
>CAYVJO010000238.1:241-697 GCA_964451735.1 uncultured Hyphomicrobiaceae bacterium
ATGCGTTGTCGTGTTCCTCGTCGACCACGATCAGGCCGAGATCGAGGAAGGGCAGGAACAGCGCCGAGCGCGCTCCAGCGACAACCTGCGCCTCACCCTCGGCCACGGCGCGCCAGATCCGCGCTCGCTCTCCGCCAGCGACCGCCGAATGCCATTCGAGAGGACGGCAGCCGAAACGGGCCTCGAAGCGGTTGAGGAACTGATTGGTGAGCGCGATTTCCGGCAGAAGGATGAGCCCTTGGCGTCGCTGGCGTAGAGTCTCGGCGACCGCCTCGAAATAAACTTCCGTCTTGCCGGACCCCGTGACGCCATCGACGAGCGCAACGGAAAAGGTGTTTGCCTCGATCCGCTCCCGAAGGGCGTGCGCGGCGTAGCTTTGCGCCACGGATAGCTCGGCCGGTGCGAAATCGGGCTGCGCCGGCTTTGGCTTCCAGCGCGGCAACTCGACGCGGATGA
>CAYVJO010000238.1:707-5206 GCA_964451735.1 uncultured Hyphomicrobiaceae bacterium
GAACGTTCCAGCCTCCGCAAGGCCATCGATGACGCCGTAGCTGACAGCGGCGCGCTCGGCTAGCGACGCTTTCGTCCAGACGAGGCCATCCCCGGCCAAATCGATGGCGCGCTTGCGCTCCGGCGTAAGCCGTGACGGCGCGGGGCCAGCCAGCTTATAGCCCCATCGCGGCGTCTCGGGCGCGAAGACCTCGCTCGCGCTCATCATCATTTTCAGCACCATGCCCTTGGGGGACAGCGTGTAGCGGGCCACCCAATCAGCAAAGCGGCGCGCACCTGCAGACATTGGCGGCAGATCGAATCGTTCGATAACAGCCTTCAGCTTTTTCGGATCGACGGTCCTGGCTGCGGGGTCGCGCTCCCAGACGACGCCGATTTCCTTGCGCGGACCAATGGGCACCAAAACGAAATCGCCGGGGGAAAGATCCTGGTCATCCGGCGCGAGATAATCGTAGGCTGCGTCGAGTGCGAGCGGCAGTAGCACGGCGACACGATGAGTTTTCACGGCTGTCGCGACTTTATCCCCCTCCCCGAATGCCAAAAGATCGGCCATGACAGCTGTGTCACCTCCGGGTCAAGGCGGAAAGCACGATATAGACGATCGCAGTCGAGATCATGGTCAGGACAAGAATGGGCGCATCCACGGCGAGGCTCCCGTAATCGTCGTAGCGATCGAAACGATCATACTCGCCATATACGCCAAAGCGTCTCGGCAGCAAGAACGGCGCGATGGACTGGGCAAGTGCAATGCCGCCTGCGACTGCGACGAGGAGACGCATGATCCGGCCGAAAAAGCTTCTGCGCCGGGGCGGCGCGTATCGAGCGCTACGCGAAGGCGCTCGTGTAACCGCCTCACGCCTTCGGCCGAAGCCGAAAATCTGAAGAATGACGGCTACGATGACGCCGCTCGCGACGGACAGAAGCAGTTCTCTGAGCATAAGGGTTAAACTCTCACCGCGGCATGATGGCGTATGATTAATGGACCTGATATTGCATCGAAGCCCAAAGGGCAAGTTGCGCCCAGTTCTGCCTGCCGATCTGGCCCACTCTGCGACGCATCCCCGTGAGCACGAAGCCGCCAGATCGACAACAAGCGAAGCCGACCGTGACAAAATTTCGACAAAGCCAGCCATGTCCAATGCTCTTTGTCTATGGGACGCTTCTGAGCAAGTCCAGCCACCCCATGGCGAAGAAGCTGCGCAACCAAAGCCTTTTCATCGGCGCGGGCCTGATTTCCGGGAGACTCTATTCACTAGGGCGTTTTCCGGGCCTCACGCTATCCGATGATCCGCGCGACAAGGTGTACGGCGAAGTGATGAGGCTGCAAAATCCGACGGGAAGCTTTATTTGGCTCGATAATTATGAAGCTTGCGGGCAAGACGCTCCGGAACCACGCCCTTACGAACGGGTTCTCTTGCCGGTGATCTTGACATCCGGACGTCACCTTGATGCATGGGCGTATATTTACAAACTGCCCGTCTCGCGGGCAAGGCAGATCCCAACAGGACGATTCATGGTTGATTGAGGCCTGTACGAAGCGCTAAATCGCTGCAAGCCAACCAATGCTTGATGTCTTGTGAAGAATTCAGCTAAATCCTCGCGCTCGTTTTTAGACCGTGATCGTATCGTAGCCTCTCTGAAATCGAGTGATAAAGTGGTAGGAAACTCGACAATAACTGGCTCGCCGCTCTATCGAATTGTTTTTGCGTCGGATTTATCCGAAAAGCGCTTTGCAGCTTTCGGGCCGATGTATTGGTTGTCTAGCGGTTGGACTGAAACATTTGCAAATGCGGGCACTGCATGGGGATGCAAATGTTTCAATCATAAGAACCAGGAGCTGAATAATTGTTTCTCGTGGAGCTTTATGAATTTGACATTTGAGGATGAGACTGGCGGCAACCGGGACTGAAACATCAAATTCGCCCCACTAGAATAGGATTTGCCTAAAACCGTTACGTACTTTTCGGTTCGGTACTTTAGAAACGCCAATATCGAGCGCCTTGAGACAGGATATTCCATGCCAACCCGCCTATTCTACGATCTGATCCGGCAATCTTTGGAAACAAATGCGCGTCTGGCCGAAAATCTTGCAACTTTCATGCAAGCAGCTCAAACGCGCCCGGAGGCCAGCAGCGAACAGGTCCAGCCGGATTGCGCCTCATGCACGCATGAGCAGCCCGTCGCGTCAAAACGCGCCGGCTGGGTTTACAGCTTCGGACTCGGCAAAGCGGACGGATCGGCCAGGTTGCGCGATTTGCTGGGCGGTAAGGGGGCAAATCTGGCGGAGATGTCGAATCTCGGTTTGCCAGTTCCGCCCGGATTTACGATTTCCACAGAAATGTGCGCGCTTTATAATGAGAATGGCAGGCATTTTCCCGATGGGCTGGAAGCGGAGGTGAACGATGCACTGGCCGCTGTGGGCGCGGCTGTCGGCGCGACTTTCGGAGCCCAGGACAATCCGCTGCTGGTATCGGTGCGCTCCGGTGCGCGGGCGTCCATGCCCGGCATGATGGATACTGTGCTCAATCTGGGCCTGAACGACGTGACCGTCGAGGGACTGGCCGCCAAATCCGGCGACAAGCGCTTTGCCTATGACTCCTACCGGCGCTTCATACAGATGTATTCCGATGTGGTGCTCGGTGTAGACCATCATGTTTTTGAGGAAATTCTTGAAAATTACAAAAATTCCGCCGGTTTCCAACTGGATACGGATTTGACGGCCGACGATTGGGAAAAAGTCGTCGCCGAATATAAGGACGCCGTCGCCCAGGAGACGGGTCAACCATTTCCCCAGAACGTCAAGGAGCAGCTATGGGGCGCCATTGCGGCTGTCTTCGAAAGCTGGAACAATGCACGCGCGGCCACCTATCGACGCCTTCACGGCATTCCCGATTATTGGGGGACGGCCGTCAACGTTCAGGCCATGGTATTCGGTAATCGCGGCGACAGCAGCGCAACGGGCGTCGCTTTCACACGCAATCCCTCGACCGGAGAAAAGCGCCTTTACGGTGAGTTTCTCGTCAACGCGCAAGGTGAAGATGTGGTCGCGGGCATACGGACTCCGCAACACATCACCGAAGCCGCCCGTATCGAGGCGGATGAGACAAAACCCTCTCTCGAAGCGCTGATGCCGGATTTGTTTGCGCAGTTGCGCATTATCTATGAAAGGCTCGAAGCGCATTACCGCGACATGCAGGACATCGAGTTCACCATCCAGGAAGGCAAGCTCTGGATGCTGCAAACGCGGTCTGGCAAACGGACAAGCAAGGCTTCGCTGAGAATCGCCGTTGATATGGCCGAAGAAGGTCTTATCACGCGCGAAGAAGCCGTTATGCGGATCGATCCGGGCCAGCTCGACCAGCTCCTTCATCCTATGCTGGACCCGAAGGCTGAGATCCGCGTGCTGACGACTGGTCTGCCGGCCTCGCCTGGCGCGGCGACAGGCGAGATCGTTTTCGACGCGGATAAGGCTGAAATTCTCAAGACCCAGGGGCGCACGGTCATTCTGGTCCGTATCGAAACGAGCCCGGAGGACATTCATGGAATGCACGCGGCGGCAGGCATATTAACGGCGCGCGGCGGCATGACTTCCCACGCTGCGGTGGTGGCGCGCGGCATGGGCCGCCCCTGCGTCTCCGGCGCCGGTTCGATCCGGATCGACGCCAAGGCTCGCACCCTGTCCATCGGGGAAACCGTGTTGAAAGAGGGTGACACGATCACGATCGATGGCACGAAGGGCCATGTCATCGAGGGCGCGGTCCCCATGATACAGCCCGAATTGTCCGGCGACTTCTCAAGGCTGATGATTTGGGCCGATAACATCCGCAGGATGAAAGTCCGAACCAACGCCGAAACCCCGCGCGATGCAAAACAGGCGCGTGAATTCGGCGCGGAAGGAATCGGTCTTTGCCGCACCGAGCATATGTTCTTCGACGACGACCGGATACTCGCCGTGCGCGAAATGATCCTCGCTTCGGATGAAAATGGCCGCCGGGCCTCGCTGGCGAAACTTTTGCCAATGCAACGGCAGGATTTCGTGGATCTTTTCGAGATCATGGCGGGCTTGCCAGTAACGATCCGGCTTCTTGACCCGCCGCTGCATGAGTTTTTGCCCCAATCGAACGAAGAGATCGCCGAGGTTTCATCCGCGCTCGGGGCCGATGAAACCAAGCTCCGGCATCGTCTGGCTCAATTGCGCGAATTCAATCCAATGCTCGGGCACCGTGGTTGCCGCCTCGCTATAACCTATCCGGAGATCACGGAGATGCAGGCGCGCGCGGTTTTCGAGGCCGCCATCGAGGCGAGCCGGAAGACCGGAAATCCGGTTTCGCCTGAAATCATGATTCCGCTTGTAGGTCTACGCAAGGAATTCGACATTCTGCGCGAACGCATTGACAAAGTCGCCCAGGACGTCTTCCGCGAGACGGGCCAAAACGTGACCTATCAGGTCGGCACCATGATCGAGTTGCCGCGCGCGGCAACTCGATCATGGTGCCGACC
>CAYVJO010000239.1:0-5200 GCA_964451735.1 uncultured Hyphomicrobiaceae bacterium
ATGCGGCGGCGCGTGGGAAGGGTAATGTGCGCCGCGTAAGATCGGCCCTGCGCGTCGAGTTTTTGTACATGGACGGGTGCGGGCGGCCTGATTGGACCCTCGTCGCCGCGCCCAGTAAGGCTAGATCCGGTCCCGCCGCTCAATTGGCTGAGGGATTTCATTTCATTCGGCATCAGTTCACCCTTCCGAGATTCTTTTTGTTGAGCGCGCCAATGTCGATTTTCTCGGGCTGTTGCGCTTCGTGGGGATGATCGGGGCCGGCATAGACCCGCAAGTTGCGCATTTGCTGCCGCGACAGAGGGCCCCCTGGGAGCATTCTCTGAACGGCTTTGGTCAAGACCCGCTCGGGAAAGCGTCCATCCAGTATTTGGCTGGCAGTACGCTCCTTGATCCCTCCAGGATAGCCCGTATGCCAATAATAGATCTTGTCGCTGCGCTTATTGCCCGTAAAACGCACGTGTTTTGCGTTCACGACGATGACATTGTCGCCGCAATCCATGTGAGGAGTAAAGCTGGGCTTATGCTTGCCACGCAAGCGCATAGCGATCAAAGCCGCGAGGCGGCCGACCACGAGACCCTTGGCGTCGACCAGCACCCATTTCTTATCGATGTCGGAGGGTTTTGCCGAAAAAGTTTTCATCATTCAATCCATTATCGCTGACTCACGCCTTTATGGCCGTAAGCGCCGCTTCGTCCGTCATCCTTATGGGAAAAGTGACAGGAAAGCCATTGCCTGATCTCTCTGCTCATTACCCGATCCTCAATTGCAGGTCAAGCGCATATTTTTAAAAAAATATATATATTACAATCACTTACATTTAAGGTAAAATAATACCCTATGGTATTCAAGGCTTACTCAGGCGTTCGGGATCGAATAGGTCGCGGTCGCATGCGCGGCAAGATCCTCGTGACCAGCCGCGCGAAGCCTGATTTCCCCAACTGCCAGCCTCTTGCCCAGCTTTAGAATTGTCGCTTTGCCGATCATGTCGCCAGGCGGCGGCTTGCGCAGAAAATTGATGGTCACACTGGTCGTGACAGCAAGCGGCCGAGGGCCAATCTGGGCTAGCAGAGCAGCATACAAGGCGATATCTGCCAGGGCGAACATGGCAGGGCCTGAAATCGTGCCTCCAGGACGCAGCGCTGTCACATCATAAATCATGCGCATCGAAACGCCACTCTTCTCGACCGCCTCCACGAGAAATCGCTGTCCCTGGCGATTCATTTGTGGAAACTCACTTTCAAGGAAGGCACCCAGTTCATACAGATTCATCTTGGGTGTAAAAGCATCATGCATACAAGCAATCTCTCTCTGGCCAAACGTCCCCACGATTTGACCATTTTTACGCGCGATCAAACATATACGTCCATCGAAACAGCGGCATCCGGAAACGCCGTGCAATCGAGAGGTTCAACCATGACGTCAATCGACCGCTTTAGAGCGGCACGCGTGGCAGCAGTGTTGTTTTTGGCTATGACGGTTCTGCTGGCTCCGCGTTTCGCGCAACCTGTTCAGGCGAAAACGCAGATTTTGACGGAGACGACCGTTAAAAAGTTCATAGCGAGCTATCCAGCGGTTCGGTCGGTCGCCGAGCAGCACGCGGCGGAAACCGGCGCCAATCTTGCCGGGGCGCAGGACCATTTTTCGGCGCTGATAGAGATCGTTTCCGATAAAGCGGCTGTAAAAAAAATCGAAACGGCCGTTGAGGCGCATGGTTTCGGGAGCGCCAAGGATTGGGTAGCGGTTGCAAAAAGTGTCGGGCATGCATACGTCCATGTCAAGGCAGGCGGCGCTCAGGGCAAAGCGGAGCGCAGGCTTGAAAAAGCCATCGCGAAGATTGAAAAGAACGGCCTCCTGAGCGACAGTCAGAAAGCCAAGCTGATCAGCGCGCTGCGCGAAGGCGCTGGCAGTGTTCTGGAAAGTCCACCTCCTGAGAACCTCGCAGCCGTCAGTGGGATGATGGCCGAACTCGATGCGTTGATGCAATAAGCGGCTAAAGGCGGTATGATCAGGTAAGTTTGTGAGGCCGCCCTATGACAGCCGAAACGCAACTGTTCTCCTCGTTCGAGATATCGCAACCTTGCTTGCTGCGAGAGGACCGCGATGGCGTTGCGCTCCTGACCCTCAATCGCCCCAACGCGCGCAACAGCCTTTCCGAGGCGCTGCTCGACGAACTGCTCGGCGCGTTACGGGAAATCGCCGCCTCCAAAACCGTCAAGGCCATCGTACTGACTGGCGCCCCGCCGGTCTTCTGCTCGGGCCACGATTTGAGGGAAATGACAAAACGCCGGCAGGATTCTGATGGGGGACGCGCCTTTTACGAGTTCCTCATGCGCTTGTGTTCGGAAGTCATGCAGGCCGTGATGCGTTCGCCAAAGCCAGTGATCGCCGCAGTCAATGGCGTTGCCACGGCCGCCGGCTGCCAACTCGTTGCAAGCTGCGATCTGGCCGTTGCCTCCACCGAAGCCCGATTTGCTACGCCTGGGGTCAATATCGGCTTGTTCTGCTCTACACCGATGGTCGCTTTGTCGCGAAATCTTGGGCGAAAACACGCCATGGAAATGCTGCTTTTGGGCGAAATGGTCACGGCTGAGCGCGCGCTTACAATGGGGTTGGTCAACCGGCTAGCAGCTCCAGAGGAGACGCTTGTTCAGGCGATGGAGATGGCGAGGGTGATTGCCTCGAAATCGTCGATGACGGTGAGAACCGGCAAAGAAACCTTTTACCGGCAACTCGAAATTCCCGTCTCGGAAGCTTACGATTTCGCGGCGCGCATCATGGTCGATAACATGCTGCGGCGCGATGCGGAGGAAGGTATTGGCGCATTTCTCGAAAAGCGCCAGCCCCGCTGGCCTGATGCTTGATCTTGCCTCTTGGAGATCGGCGGCGGAGCGGCTAATTATGCAGCATGAGCAACACTGCATATAGCGACGATTACATCCGCGCCATCCTGAGCGATTACAAGGTCTTTGCCATGGTCGGGGCAAGTCCGAACCAAGTCCGGCCAAGCTATTTCGCCATGAAATATCTGCTCGCCAAGGGTTATAAGGTGATACCGGTTAACCCGGGGCATGCCGGCAAGGAGATCCTTGGCCAGACCGTCTATGCAAACCTGCGCGACATCCCAGACCCCGTCGATATCGTTGATGTTTTCCGAAATTCGGAAGCGGCGCTTGGTATCGCAAAAGAGGCTATCGCAATTCGCGCAAAGGTCTTGTGGATGCAGCTCGGAGTGCGCAACGATGAAGCCGCACGACTGGCCGAGGAAGCTGGCCTCAGGGTGGTCATGAATCGATGTCCGAAGATCGAATATGGGAGGCTATCAGGCGAAATCGCCTGGGCAGGGGTCAATACGCGCACGGTGTCCAGCCGGCGCCTGATTCTGGGACCGCAAGGGTTCCAAAAGCTCGCCATACGCAAGATGTAAAATTTTTACCCGCTTTGGATGTGCAGCAAACCTCGCCCTGTGCCACGCGCTTCACGGGTTCAAGCGGCGGCCACAGTCGGGTTCGCCTCTGACCACCGCAAAAGATCCGCCATAAGCTTAGCAAGTTTTTTTCGTTAGCCCCGTCTTAAGCCGCCGCTACTTTGAGAGGCTGGCCAGAGAAGGCCGTAATTGTAATAATTGGGACCGGAGAGGATGATGAAAACCGGCTGGCTTACAACAATCCTATTAACGCTCAGCCTGCTGAGCGGCAACGTATCGGCGCAGACCAAGGAAGTCACCTTCGCGCATCAGGACATGATCGTTCCTTTCCGCGTCGCGCAGGCCGCTGGCGCTGTCGAAAAAGCCACCGGCTACAAAATCAATTGGAAACAGTTCGGCGGCGGCGGCGACGTGATCAAGGCGCTCGCTTCTGGCGACATCCCGATCGGCGAGGTCGGCTCCAGCCCAGCGACGGCCGCAGTGGCGCAGGGGCTCGATATTCAGGTCATTTGGATTTTGGACGACATCAACAACGCTGAGCAGCTTGTTGCGCGCGAAGGCAGCGGCATTACGTCTGTCGCCGACCTGAAAGGCAAGAAGGTCGCGACGCCCTTCGTTTCGACTGCACATTACCAGCTTCTTTTTGCCTTGGACAAAGCCGGCGTCAGCTCGAAGGATGTGCAACTCATCAATCTTCGCCCCGCTGAAATCGCCGCCGCCTGGGAGCGCGGCGACATCGACGCGACTTTCATCTGGGATCCAGTGCTAAGCAAGATCAAAGCCAATGGAAAGGCGATCATCTCGGCCGCCGATATTGCCAAGCAAGGCGCACCTACCTTCGATGCCATCATCGTCCAGCGCGAATGGGCGGCTGAGAACAAGGAGTTTTTGACAGCGCTCGTCAAGGAGATCGCAAAAGCCAATGATGCCTATAAGGCGAACAAGTCCAGCTACACCAAGGACTCCGAGGAGGTGAAGGCGATAGCCAAGATCGTCGGTGCCGACCCGCAGACCGTGCCCGCAACTCTCGCCGATTACGCTTTCCCCACGCCTGCGGAGCAAGCGACGGAGACATGGCTAGGCGGCGGTAACGTTTCCGGCGTCGCGAAGGCACTTGCAAATACTGCCGTTTTCCTCAAGGAGCAGGGACGTATCACCGATATCCCTGCCGATTTCAGTAAATTCGTGAACCCGGAATTTGCAGCGGCAGCTGCAAAATAATGCAGGCTAACGAAGTATAACCGCGCTCATGCTTCGGCATGGGCGCATGGTTTATTTGCCTTCAGGTGAGTGTAGACGATTGGCGTCATTAGAAATCACTGGGCTCTCGGTCCGCTATCACGGCTCATCCGGTGCGATCCAGGCATTGTCGTCTATCGACTTGTCGATAGGTGACGGCGATTTCGTGGTTGCCGTCGGAGCATCCGGTTGCGGCAAGACAACATTGCTATCTGTGATTGCGGGCTTTCTTGAGCCCTCTAGCGGAGAGGTTCGGTTGGATGGCATTCCTGTTATGGGCCCCGGCGCAGATCGTGGCGTCGTATTTCAACGCCATGCATTGATGCCTTGGCTCAATGTTCTCGACAATGTCGCCCTCGGCTTGCGGATGCGGGGGCATAGCCGCGCTGCAAGGCGTGCCGTCGCTGAAGAGAAGCTGAGGCTAGTCGGCCTTGCCGGCTTTGAGCGTAAGATGATCCATGAATTGTCCGGCGGCATGCAGCAACGCGTTGGTATCGCCCGCGCGCTTGCGTCCGATCCGGCTGTTTTGCTGATGG
>CAYVJO010000240.1:0-5199 GCA_964451735.1 uncultured Hyphomicrobiaceae bacterium
TTGGCTTTCTCGATCACCATTTCAGCCACCTGAACATGCCGGGTGGCCGGTTCGTCGAAGGTGGAGGAAATGACCTCGCCCTTGACCGAGCGTTGCATATCCGTCACCTCCTCAGGCCGCTCGTCGATCAGCAGCACGATCAGGTAACATTCAGGGTGGTTGTTGGTGATGGAATGGGCGATGTTCTGTAGTATCATTGTTTTGCCAGTGCGCGGAGGCGCTACAATAAGTCCGCGTTGGCCTTTACCCAGCGGCGATACGATATCGATGACCCGACCGCTCAAATCCTTGAGCTCGGAGTTCTCAACCTCCATTCGCATCCATTCATCAGGATAAAGTGGTGTGAGGTTGTCGAAATGCACCTTGTGGCGAAGCGCATCCGTGTCATCAAAATTGATCTTGTTGACTTTCAAAAGGGCAAAGTAGCGTTCCCCATCCTTTGGTGACCGGATCTGGCCTTCTACTGTATCGCCCGTACGCAAGCCGAACCTGCGTATCTGGCTTGGACTGACATAGATATCATCGGGTCCGGGCAGATAATTTGCATCGGGAGACCTCAGAAAGCCAAAGCCGTCTTGAAGCACTTCGACGACGCCAATGCCAGTAATGTCGATGTCTTTCGCCGCAAGCTGCTTAAGGATGGCGAACATCAACTCTTGCTTGCGCATTGTACTAGCGTTTTCGACTTCAACGCCTTCCGCAAAACTAAGAAGTTCGGTTGGTGTTTTTGTCTTTAATTCTTGAAGTTTCATTTCCTGCATTCGGGATAACTCCGAACTTTCATGCTGAACATGCTGAATGATCGTGCGCTAAATCACAGCGTGATCTATGTTATGGAGGGCATTTTGAAGCGTCGTTTCCGTTCCTGGACGCGAGCTAAACGGTTTAAACCGCTGCGGGCATCGCAGTTCTTATACGGATTGGAGAAATTTGGATATTATGGCCAAATGAATATTTCGAATCGTACTATATCAAACAATTATAAGCAGCGGAAGGGTGATGTTTTCAACTTTTTGTATCCCTTTTCTAAAAGGGTTTTACGATCACAAGAATGACGATAAAAATCAATAGTACGGTTGGTATCTCATTGGCGATGCGATAAAATTTTTCGCTGCGCTCGTTACGGTCCGCGGCGAAATCTTTCCGCCATCGTGCAAGCATGATGTGGAAAACGGTCAGAAGAACCACCAGAGCGATCTTTACGTGAAGCCAACCGGAGCTTCGAAGATCGATGACGTCAAACGCAAAGATGAGGACTAGACCAAGTACCCAGGTCGCGATCATCGCCGGGTTGATGATGTAACGCAATAGGCGAGACTCCATCAGTTTCAAAGTCTCCGACAATTGGGAACCGCGTTCGGCACCAACATGATAAACGTAAAGGCGGGGCAAATAGAACATACCCGCCATCCAGGCGACCATGGCAATGACGTGAAACGCCTTGAGATAAAGATAAAGATCCATAGCCCCACCTTTTTTCGATCATGTCATCGTGTGCTTGGCAACATTCAAATAGAATTTGCCTTGAACACTGAAAATCTAGCCCCTCACCGCCACAACAAGCCGTTCGACATGCTCGATGGGCGTAGTCTGTAATATGCCATGTCCGAGATTGAAAATATGCGGAACGCCGGAAAGTGCGCTGATGATGTCTTCGATTCGCGATTCAAGCAAGGGCCCTCCGGCTACGAGCAACAGAGGATCGAGATTGCCTTGAACCGCTGTGCGGTTACCAAGCAACCGCATTTGATCGAGCGGCATCGAGGTGTCGCAGCCCAAACCGTCAACGCCGGTCTCCTGCACGAACGGTTCGCATAGCGCGCCGCCCCCGCGTGGAAAGCCGATGATCGGTACTTCAGGGCATTCGGCCCGGATTTTCGAGATCATTCGAACGGTCGGTGCGATTACCCAACGCCGGAATTCATCGTCGGGCAGAACGCCTGCCCAGCTATCGAAAATCTGCACGACCTGAGCGCCGGCCGCGACCTGTCCGCAAAGGTAGCTTGCGGAGATGTCGGCCAGAAGATCGAGCAAACGGGCGAAATTTTCCGGGTCGCGATAGGCGGCAAGACGGGCGGGCGCCTGGTCAGGCGTTCCATGCCCCGCAATCATGTAGGTAGCGACGGTCCACGGCGCGCCGCAGAAACCAATCAAGGCCTTATCGGCGGCCAAACCACTACGTACCTGCTCCACGGTTTGATATATCGATTGGAATTTTTTATGCACGCCGCCGGGATCGAGACGCGCGAGCAGCATCTCAGGCTCCATCGCGTCGAGCAGTGGTCCGCGTCCTTCCTCGAACTCGACCTTTTGACCCAGTGCGTCAGGAACGATCAATATGTCTGCAAACAAAATCGCTGCGTCGAAATCAAACCGCCGGATCGGTTGAAGCGTAATTTCCGCAGCCCAATCGGGCCGGTAGCACAGATCGAGGAAGCCGACGGCTTTGGCACGCAGTTCCCGATATTCGGGCAGGTATCGCCCGGCCTGGCGCATCAACCAGATCGGCGGCCGCGAGACTTTTTCACCCCGCAAGACCCTGATCAGTTTGGGCGCATTTTGAAAATTCTGCATAGCCATGCGCTGCGCGTCCCTTCTCAAAAAAAATAAAAGATTTCTTTCTTTCTAATTGTTTTTCTTTAAGTCGGTGTATTGCGGATATTCTGATTTTGTCCACCAAATATCGACAATTGGCGCCATAATTTGGGTCAGGCGGCAATCGGATATGCGTGGTATATGGAGGAGCGTTAAAATTATGAAAGATGCATAGTAAAAACAGTGCGTTGTGCGATGCATCCTCATTGCGTTTCGAATGCGTAAATAGCATTTCAATGTGTGGAATAAACGACTGTATTCGTATCAGATATTTTTATCGCCGTTTTTCCAATGTTGCTTTAGCGCATTGCATAATTGTGGGCGATAATTGAATTGGCGTTAAGGACTCACGCAAGAATTTTTCCATAATCTTGACCGACATGGAAAAGGCGATGACTTATCAACACTCGGGCAAGGAAGTCCCTAAGTTCTTCCATCTTCATATGGTGTCGGACGCCTCCGGTGAAACATTATCTGCTATCGCCAAAGCCGCCGCCGTCCAATATTCCACAATACGCGCCATCAAGCATTCGCATCCATTCGTCCGTAACCGCCGCCATCTCGACCGCGTCGTACAGCGGATCGAAGCGGCCCCGGGCATCGTTTTATACACGATCGTCGATCGCGAACTGGGGCTGCACCTGGAACAACGCTGCGAGGAGATGCATGCCCCGTGCGTGGCTGTGCTCTACCCGCTGCTAAAAGTCTTTGGCGCCTATCTGGGGACGCCGTCCACGCCTGTTGTCGGTGGACAGCACGTTCTCAATACAGATTATTTTCAACGCATCGAAGCAATGAATTTCACGCTTGCCCATGATGACGGTCAAAGAACGGAGGATTTGGAGGAGGCGGATATCGTTTTGCTTGGCGCAAGCCGGACCTCGAAAACGCCGACGAGCCTTTATCTTGCCAATAAAGGGTTCAAAACCGCCAATGTATCGCTCGTGCCGGACATTCCTTTACCGCCGAAGCTCGACACGCTCAAACGGCCTCTTGTTGTCGGCTTCATCGCCAGTCCGCAACGTCTGTCAGAAATACGCCGCAACCGATTGCTTGGCATGAACGACGCAAAGAACAAGGACTATATCGACATGGAGATGATCGGAAAGGAGATCGCGTTTACGCGGCGTTTGTGCGGACGGAACGAATGGCCCATCATCGATGTAACCCGGCGCTCGATTGAGGAGACCGCGGCGGCGATCATCAAGCTGCATGAAGATCGCGCCGCGGTGGTTTGATGCAGCAATGAAACCTCTACTCATCCTTGCGTCCGCAAGCGCCGGCCGAGCCAGCGTTTTGAGGCGCGCTGGAATTCCATTCGAGCAACGTCCGGCCAATATCGACGAGCGCGCGATCGAAGCAGACTCTATGCGAGAGCAGCCTAAATCAGGCCCCGGCGAGTTGGCCATGATGTTAGCCTGCGCTAAGGCAGAGAACATCAGCCGGAATGAGCCGTCGGCGCTCGTAATCGGCGCTGACCAGGTCATGGAGTGCGGGGGCAGATTCTATCAGAAGCCATCAAGTATCGAGGCGGCGCGAGATCAGCTCATCCATCTGCGCGGACGCGCGCATAGCCTGAATTCGGCTGTATGCGTGGCGCGCAATGGCAAAACGGTATGGCGCCATCTGGGGCTGGCCAGTCTCGATATGCGCACATTCACAGAGTCGTTTCTCGATCAATATATAGAGACTGAGGGCGAGGCATTGCTGCAATCGGTCGGCGCATATCGCATTGAAGGCAGGGGCGTTCAGCTCTTCTCGCGCGTTGAGGGCGATATCTTTACCATAATCGGATTGCCTTTGCTGCCGCTGCTTAGCTATCTCCGCAACGCGGACTGGCTTGGACGCTAGAGCAAGATCTAAAAAAAATGGACACCGATTTTTCTAAAAATGGTGTGTAAACAAGTCGATGCAGATAGAGTCATTTCATTTGAAACGATCCTCATCTAGGAAGTCAGTCGGCATAGAGCGGCAAGGCAGGTCGGAGGAACGATGAAAAGGGCTTGTGTCGTTGGTTGGCCGGTTACGCATTCGCGATCGCCCCTCATTCACGGCTACTGGCTCAAAACCTATGGGATCGATGGCGCTTACGAAAAAAAGGCCGTCGAGCCCAGCGACGCGGATACGTTCTTTCGTACTCTATCGGCTCACGGGTTTGTCGGATGCAATGTCACTGTGCCTCATAAAGAGACCGCTTTCCGCGCCGCATCGCGGCCTGACGAGGCAGCGAAAAGCGTCGAAGCGGCGAATACGCTGTGGCTTGAGGATGGCGTGCTTTGCGCGTCAAATACCGATATTTACGGATTTCTTAGCAATCTCGACGACCAGGCGCCCGGTTGGGATCGAATCGGCTTGTCCGCGGCAGCCATTGGAGCGGGCGGCGCGGCGCGAGGCGTAATCCGGGGCCTCTTGGACCGAGGCTTCGAACACATACGGATTACAAACCGCACGCGCGAACGCGCCGAGGAGCTTGCATCAGCCTTCGGCCCCGCCGTAACGGCATTTGCGTGGGAAAGTCGTTCGGACATGTTGATAGACTGTGGGTTGCTTGTGAATACGACGACGCTTGGCATGAACGGGTATCCTGCTCTCGACATCGATCTG
>CAYVJO010000241.1:0-1226 GCA_964451735.1 uncultured Hyphomicrobiaceae bacterium
GGAGGGCGCCGTTCACACCGTACTGCCGGACCGCATCGAGACGGGCACTTACGCTATGGCGGTCGCCGCGACAGGAGGCGACGTCTTGCTGGAAGGGGCACGCGGCGATTTGCTACAGTCCGCGCTCGACGTTCTTAGCCGAACGGGTGCGGTTATCATACAGACCGCTCGCGGACTTCAGGTCACACGCAATGGCGCGGGCATCGATGCGGTCGATGTCGAAACCGAACCCTTTCCCGGCTTCCCGACTGATCTGCAAGCTCAGTTCATGGCGCTGATGGCGATGAGCGGCGGCGAAGCCAATATCCGCGAGACGATTTTCGAGAACCGTTTCATGCACGTGCAGGAACTTGCTCGCCTCGGTGCGGACATCAAGATCAATGGCGACACAGCCCATGTGCGCGGCGTCACTGAGCTTCGTGGGGCTGAAGTCATGGCGACAGACCTGCGCGCGTCTGTGTCGCTGGTCATCGCTGGCCTGATCGCAAAAGGCCACACCACCATCAATCGCGTCTACCATCTTGATCGCGGCTTCGAGAGGCTTGAGGAAAAACTCAGCGCGTGCGGGGCAAGGATCGAGCGTATCCAAGCCTGATTTGAGGAAGACGCGTTCGGTCGGATATAGCAACCATCAGCACCGATGACGCCTAAGAAGAGGCGAAAATTCCTCGACCACAGCCTCATAAACCGTGCGCTTGAACGGGACGATGCCCCGAAGCACCTCTTCAGCAGCGCACCATCGCCATGCGTCGAATTCAGGCACATATCCCCCGGGCGGGGCATGTATATTGAAATCATCGTCGGAGCCGAGAAAGCGCATCGCGAACCATTTCTGCGTTTGGCCACGGTATTTACCGCCCAGCGCAAGCCCGATGAGGTGTGCGGGAAGATCGTAATTCAGCCATCTCGGGGACTGGGCTAAAATTTGAGCCTTGTCCGTTCCCGTTTCCTCGGCCAGTTCGCGTAAAGCGGCGACAGCAGGATCTTCATTCTCGTCAATCCCTCCTTGCGGCATCTGCCAGCTTTCCACCTCGGCCACGATAAAATTGCGCCTGAGGCCAGTCCAGATCGAGCCGGCTTCATTGATCAGCATAATGCCGACCGAGCGCCGATATGGCAATGAGACTGCGTCCAGCATATCCGGCATCGTGCTTATGACGCCCCGGGGGTTTGGGCGACCGCGCCTATCGGAACGAGCGTAACCCCTTTGGCAGATAAGGATTTGG
>CAYVJO010000241.1:1236-5180 GCA_964451735.1 uncultured Hyphomicrobiaceae bacterium
ATGCCGATAGCGGTTCCTTGTTTGCGCGAGAGGGCCACCAACTCATCCAGCGCTTTGTTGATCGCATCCGGCGCGGGAGACGCGTCAATGACAATATCCCCATTTCCATAGCGCAAGCCGATTTCGGCTGCGATTCTGCGCACGACCGCATGACTGTTGTTGGCCTCGCCGACATAGATCAGCCCTTGCGATTTTATCGACTCCAATATCGGCCGCATAGCATCCGGTGATTGGAGCAAACGGCCTCCAAGAAAATTGGTCACGCCGCTATAGCCGTCGAAACGGCTCAAAATCGACCGCATCCGTGAAATGTTCTCGTCCGATCCAGCGCCGACAACAAGCGTTTCCGGGCCGGGATCGTTTGCCGGATAGTCTGAGGGTTCGAGCGGAAGCTGGATGATGACCTCATGGCCTTTCTCACGGGCTTTCTGAGACCATTGCTGGGCAGGTCCAGCGTAAGGCATGAAAGCCATTGAGATTGCAGATGGAAGTTTCGTCACCGCATCACGACTATTCCGCTCGTCCCTGCCGAGACCGCGCAGGACAATAGCGACACGTGGAGACTTCTGCGCCGCAGCATCCACGAGGGGCTGTTGCGCACCAGCCCAGCTATTTGCTGCGGTTTTGACGGGGGCTGGAATATTGCCGGGCCGCTTGAACGGCGCGGGAATATTCGTATCAGTTTCAACGGGCTTAGCCTGCTTATCATTCAAAGTCGCCATGAATGCGTCGAATTCGGCTCTGAGCTTGGGATCTTTAGCGGCATCAGGGTTATTAGACGCATCCGCAGCCGCTGGGGGCGTATCTGCGGCGGTCAAAGGTTGCGCCCTTACCGTTGCTTGAACCGGCGAAACAATGTCTGGTGCAACCACGCGATTGTCCTGCGCCGTGTCAACGGCTCGGTCTTGCGGCTCCGCAGTTTCTGCCAGGGCCGACAATTTGACATCGGTCTTGGCTTCCGCTGCCGCGTTCGGTGTCGTATCTGGACTGCGCAGATCATCCATGGTGCTCCCCGAACTTGCCGATAGTGCTGACGGGTCTGTCAGCACGAATGGACCGCCGCTATCCAAATTCGCAATGGTCGTGCCGGGCAGTATCGGGTCTTCGCCGGCCTGTGACTCATCCTCGTTCCCAGGCTGAACCGGGTCTTCTGCGCGATTGGCAAGCGGTCCCGGCTCTAACCGGTCGGATACGTAGTCCGGTTTTTTCGTAACGGAACTCTGAGAGCCTGTATCGCCATACTCGCGGAAATTGAAGGTAGAGTCCCTCAAATCCAACCCGGCATCAAGTCGGTCAGGCGTCTTGGCTGGTGGACTGTCAACGGCTTCCTCCTTAGTAGGAGTACTGCTGACGGCCTCGCCTGGCCCGGTAAATGCGCGGTCCAGGGCCGCCAATGTGTCGGAATTCGCCCTCGGATCGCTTGAGTCTATGCTCAGCACGACTTTCGTTCCACCTGTCGAAGACGGTGTTTGAAAGGCATAGAAGGCGAAAATGCCAGCGAGCGTGATGAACGCGGCTGTTGCTGTATAAAAAAGAAGTCTCATGGCTCCTTGCCTAAATGCAGAAGGCTATGACTTGATCATCACTATAGCCAACGATTCGAGGAGTGCATTCCCCAAATCCGCACTTGCACCCAAAAATAGAAACGCGTTGGGAAAACACCTTCCCCAACGCGTCAGGATTCAATCGTCTGATTAAGGCGCTATTGCGCTGAGACTGGCGGTTTATTTTGAATTTCGACCTTTTTTTGCTCAGTATTTTCGCCGCGCAAAAGTTTCAGTGCATATTGGAGCTGCGTGTCCTTTTCTTTTTCCTTCGGAACATAGGCCAAGCTTCCGGATTTTTCGCCTTCCTCATTCTTCAGATGTCCGCGCAGGCTCGCCTCACCTCGTGGCTTGGCATTGTTTGCAACCGCCTTTAACTCCTCGGGAAGCTCCTGCTCAACGATGATGTCCGGATCAATACCCTTGGCCTGAATAGACCGTCCCGACGGTGTATAATATCGGGCGGTGGTCAAACGGATTGCGCCATTCGAGCCCAGTGGAATGATCGTCTGCACCGATCCTTTACCAAATGAGCGTGTACCTATGACAGTCGCCCGCTTGTGGTCCTGTAGTGCGCCAGCGACGATTTCCGACGCCGAAGCGGAGCCGCCATTGATAAGAACGATTATTTTCGACGTATCAGCCAGATCCCCGGCGCGTGCATTGGACCGTTGCGTTTCGTTCGCATTGCGGCCGCGCGTCAGAACGATGGCTCCTTTATCCAAGAATGCGTCGGATACGGAGATGGCCTGATCGAGCAAACCGCCGGGATTGTTGCGAAGATCGACGACGTACCCTTTCAGCTTGGGGCCGACTTCCTTCTTAAGCTTCTGAATAGAGGTTTTCAGCTCATCGAACGTTTGCTCGCTAAAAGTTTTGACACGAAGATAAATAATATCGTCGCCCTCTAGGTTGGCGCGCACGGGATTGATCCGAATCACGTCACGGACAATCTTGATGTCGAAAGGATCGATATTTGGCCTCAGAATTGTCAGCGTAATCGTGGTATCGACAGGCCCGCGCATTTTCTCGACGGCTTGTTCAAGGGTCAGGCCCTGGATCGAGACATTATCGAGGTGTGTGATCAAATCACCTGAGAGGAGCCCCGATTTTTCGGCCGGCGTATTCTCGATCGGCGACACAACTTTCACGAGGCCGTCTTCCATCGTGACCTCGATGCCCAGGCCGCCAAACTCGCCGCGCGTCTGCACCTGCATATCACGGAAATTTTTAGGATTGAGATAACTCGAATGCGGGTCGAGGCCGCTGAGCATCCCGTTTATGGCCGATTCAATCAACTCGCTGTCATTCGGGCTTTCGACATAGTCAGAGCGAACGCGCTCCAATACGTCACCGAACAAGTCGAGATGGCGATAGATTTCAGAATTTTCAGCCGTTGCCGACTGGGATCGTGTGGCGTTGATCATCGACGTACCCGCCGCCACAAAAGCCAAAATTACAAAGACCCAAATCGCAAAGTCAGATTTCCGCATCGTATCAACCTTCTTTCACGCCTTCCGACCACCATGGATCAGGATCCACTGGGCGGGCGTCCTTACGGAACTCGATGTAAAGTACAGGATTTCGCGATTGCACTGACCCCAAGGCAAGCTGTGGGCTGTTGCCCATGGCGGCGACGGGTTCTCCCGCAAGAACGAACTGACCAACATTGGTGTAAATTTGATCCAAACCTGCTAATAAAATATGATAGCCTCCTCCGGCATTAATTATCAAGAGCTGGCCGTAGCTTCGGAACTGCCCAGCGTAAATTACCCAACCGTCGCACGGGGACGTGATTTGCGCGGTATTGCGCGTCTCGATGAACAAGCCTTCCGATTTCCCCCCAGAGTCGTCCTTCATGCCAAAGGAGATCAAACGCTTGCCCTGAGCCGGGAATGGCAATGATCCTTTGGACTTTTCGAATGGAACGGCTGGTTTCATGCGGCCTGGAGACACGAAAGCCGCCTGTTTTACGGATGGTTTCAACTCCACCACTGGCGCGAGTTGTTTCAATTCGGCCTCATATGCGGCAAGATCCGAGCCTTGTTCGACCTCAGAATCGAGGCGAGAGAGCAGATCTTTGAAATCCGTAACGGCGCGGCTGTGACGAGAAGCCGCAACCTTGAGCTTCTCCAGACGCGCCAAATTGTCCTGCATTTTCTCCCGTTTCTGCGCCAGAAGACGATCGATATTCTCTTTAAGGCGCGCAAAATCCGTCTCCGCTGCGGCCAGGCGTCTATTTTCATCGCGGGACTTGGCGATAATGGTGTTCAGGTCTTTCAACGTAACAGCCAGCTCATCGGCCTGAGATTTAAAGCCTGGGAAGAATGAGGCAAGGATCATGGCGCTGCGGACCATGCGCAAAGCATCGTTGCGCTCTGTCATCATCACGGGGGGCGG